>DTPJ01000141.1 GCA_011334435.1 Candidatus Poribacteria bacterium
AACTTACAAATCAGCCTATTAGCAAAGATCAATATGGAATTATCTTAAACATAGGGAAAATGCTTCAATCCATAACGACTTTTCCGCCAGATGTGTCATCAGAGATAGAAAATCAAGAGGATGAGGAGATGGCAATAGTTGCAGATGTCCATACTGATCCAAACGGTTCCGTAGTGCTTGAAGTGGCGGTTGGTTATCCTATGAACATATTTGTTGCTGTGCCTGTTGATGGCGAGCTTAAAATAACACAAGGTGCAATATTCTCTTACTACGAGTTTGAGCAACAGATGAGCAATAGATTAACCGATAAAGAATGGCAAAATATGCTTAAAACAAATCCGCCACAACTGCCTATATGGATCGGTTCTTTTGTTGATATGAGTATGAATCCACAACCAGGGGAATCTTTTAATGTTGAAAGTGAGACATCTTGGCGACCAACAGAGATCAACGTTTTTATAGAGCCAAAGGTGATTGAAGTCGGCACAAAAATTGAGATAAAAGCCAATATTCAGGCAGACCTTGATTCTCTCCCAATCGTCACATTAAAACAAGGTGACATAATGGTTAAAGTGGAGATGAAAGGTGATTTCGGCGAATATAAAGCATTGCTTGATACTAATGGTATGAGGTCAGGTATGGCACACATTAAAATAACGGGAATACGCGGAGAAGAAGAGATAACCTATGAAACTGATATAAATATTGTCCGATCAAATGCTGTTGAATCAACAGATAGCTATAATTCACAAACAGGGAAGGATAAAAAGCTAAAAACTCGCCTCTATCCTGTATATCCAAACCCATTTAATCCAGATGTATGGATACCTTTTGATATTGAGAATGGCGGAAATGTAGTTATTGAGATATATAACGTATTCGGTCAGCTTGTCCGAACTCTTGATCTTGGTTATAAGATGCCCGGTCATTATGTCTCCACTAGTAAAGCGGGATATTGGGATGGAAGGAATTCTCACGGCGAAGAAGTGTCAAGCGGTCTGTATTTTTATAGATTAAAGGTTGGAAACTACTCTGCATTAGGAAAAATGATAGCGATGAAATAGTAAATAAACTAAGAGAATATGTTTCCTTTCTATCTATAAGAGATATGTATAGTTCATAGACGTAGGTAATACTATTAGCTAAGCAAGTTTTGATAAAGTATTGTGAATTTTTTTATTTGATATACAGATTTTAAACTGGATTCCCGCTGCAGTTTACCCAAGCAAATGCTGGGGTGGGAATGACAGTTATTCTATGTTTTTCTTTTGTCTGTAACCTTTTCTTACATATGTCCTGCTTTCAAAATTGTGGGTAAAGATTAGATTTTCACAAGGGGGAAAGGCTTTGCGAGGAACGTTTTGTGTGCATTTGTCATTCCTGCGGGACCTGTCCTCACGAAACTTGTCCCTGCGAAAGCCGGGAGTGGGGAAGCAGGAATCCATTCTCGGCGATTACCTGATTAATTTTTCAAACTCAATGAAAGGTGAGATTTAGAGGGGTTTTTATAGATAATCCAATTTAATGATAAGTTGTCCGAATTCGCGTCTAAATCCCAGAGAAATGAATTTAATTGTAGATCAAAATTCTTTCCCATAGATTTATCCCTCGTTCCACTCAAACATTTTTGATGTTCCTTCCAAGTTTTTATCTCTACAAAACTTTTCAACTTTTTCACATGAAAGATAACCCCAATTTTGGACTTTCCATTCTGGAAATTCTTCTTTTATTTTTTTATATTTGCCCACGTAGTAACGAGTTTGTCCACTGGCTCAACTGCCATTTTTGTATTCATACCCTCCAATATCTCTTCGTCTTTTAATGGTCTTAACCAAACTCTTACTTCATCTATGATGCCGTTAAAAGACTGATAGAATTCTGGCTTGTCTGGTCTTTCCCATGCCCCTATTTTCGTTTCTCCTTTTGCACCAAGATAAGCTGAAACTGATATATCCGACGCTACTTTGTTTCCATCTACGTATATTTTCCTTAATTTTTCTGACGAATTAAAAATAAATGTGAGATTGTGCCATTCTCCTTTTTTTATGGTATTTGCAGGGGAATCTAAATCATTGCTATAAAAGCCAAAGCGGACAATGCCAGTATTGTATATTCGTAAATGCAAGCTCAGATTAGCTGCACTTGAATCATGTTGTGAAAATACTATTTCCTGCTCTCCTACCATATCTGGATTTACCCATAATTGTACAGTAAAGCTCTTATCTTTAAGAGGGATATAAGGGGCTATTACCGCTGATTTGCCATCAAAGTATAATGCCTTTCCAAAGTGACCATCAACCCATTTGGGATTGCCATTTATTGTTATTTTATTCTTTTGTCCCGATAGATCAACGATTGTATTGCCTGTATCAAAGGACAATGCAAGGACCAAGTTATCATTTATGTCTGCTTTTGATACGGTAAATATAGAAAGGCCGATAACTATTGTGAATAAAAACATTATAGCACTTTTCATTTTGTCTTCCCTCCAACTTCATATTGCCATTCAAAAATTTGTCTTTTGAAAATTTCATTGTATAGAATAATTCGGCGCTTCTTCTGTGATTATAATATCGTGTGGATGGCTTTCTCTTAGTCCAGCATTTGTATTTCTTGCAAATTTGGCATTTTTCCTTAATTCCTCAATTGTTCGTGTTCCGCAATAGCCCATTCCATGTCTTAATCCGCCGACAAGTTGATAGACGTAGTCGCCGAGAATGCCTTTATACGGGACTCTGCCTTCAATGCCTTCTGGAATTAATTTCTCTGCCCTTGATTCGCTAAATTGGAAATATCTTTCCCTTGCTCCTCGTTTTTTCATTGCACCAATAGACCCCATACCTCTATAAGCTTTATATGTTCTGCCTTGATATATTATCGTTTCGCCGGGGCTTTCCTCTGTTCCTGCAAAAAGGCTTCCGATCATAACAGAGCTTGCCCCTGCTGCTATTGCCTTAGCTATATCTCCTGAATATCTTATTCCACCGTCAGCTATTATTGGGATGCCATATTCTTCTGCTACTTCGGTGCATTCGTAAATGGCGGTTATTTGTGGTAGTCCGACACCTGCGACAACTCTTGTTGTGCATATAGCTCCGGGTCCGACGCCGACCTTCACTGCATCTGCACCTGCTTTAATAAGCTCTAATGTCCCTTCGGGAGTGACTACGTTTCCTGCGATAACGTCAATGTTGTAATTTGATTTTATCTTTTCAACCGCCTTTATTACTGATATGCTATGCCCATGCGCCGCATCTACGACGATTGCGTCAACGTTAGCTTCTATCAGGGCTGATACTCTTTCTTCCATATCAGGTCCCGGTCCAACCGCTGCTGCGACTCTTAGTCTGCCTTTTTCGTCTTTACATGAGTTAGGATATTGCTTTATTTTATCTATATCTTTTAT
>DTPJ01000144.1 GCA_011334435.1 Candidatus Poribacteria bacterium
AGCACCAGGTTTTGCCCCATTACAGCTAAACCAATCAATCCTATATCACACTGTCCCATAATAACCTCCATTTTCATTCATTCATTATATCTCTAAAAAAGAATGGAGAAGATTGTATCAATGTCAAACTATTTTATGCCCGTTAGGCACATCATATCATTTAACTCTATAGTAGCCCATATTGCCGCAATTCGGAAAAGATTGAATAACAAGAGTTTGAAAAGCAATAATTTACGCGAAATTAATCTCGAAAAAGGGAAACCTTCCAAATTTGTAAGGTGTAAAGCTTGATTTTTTCTTTATAATGTAAATGGCACTTGGGCGAGTGTCAAAAAGAGCAAGCCGTCCGGCTTGTTCTTTTTATTTTGCATAGATAAGAAGGCCAAACCATACCGGATTATTAACAAGAATTCAATGAATATCTTAGACGACCATAAAATTAAAGAATGGAGTACTCTTATCTTTTTTATTCCCCTTTCAATTAGTAAAAGGACTATACTTTTCTTAAAAAACATAGGTAAAGAAGAATAGTGGGATACAATCAGCTGATTTTTTAGCTCGGAATGTCAGATTAACATTGATGGGGTGACAATATATTTCATGCAGAAGGAATAGAATACTTAATTTTAGCTTACCAGCCTCAAAAATACGGAATATAAAATTCAAAACCTGATGATTTAGAAGAAAATGACATCTACTATTCTCGTTGTAAATAAATCAGTCAAAACAATGTCAAGCCATCGCGTTTACTATACAATATTTGGAAAAGGATCATCAATCGTTTCCAGATTACCCCAACATTGGTTGTGAACTACAAATAAAAGCACAGAAAAGAAATTTTATTACAGACATTATAAATGATATTAATGAGCCAACCTATGGATATTTTACCGAGAATTATGCTATTAGCCATGGAAAAATGATGAACTTTATTAACTGCAAGATAATGATTTTATTATTTATTATAGAGTAAATTCACGTGTTTTTTGCCTTAAAAAATAGTACAGAATGTTCAAGCCTTCATTTTCTTAAATTTCCCGGGTAAAGGACAACTTTTCAAATCACCCATAATTCTGTCTAAAATTTGATAATATAGTATAATCTCCATCAAACCCAAAGGATATATAATTTATGGAAACGGATGCCTCACAAAATACAAAGCAGGCTAATTTAATCAAGGAGCCCCGTTTTGACCTCGGAACACTTGCACAAACAAGCTTGCCTTTGGAAATTATTTATCAACCTTTCCGAGGCAACAACCGTACTGATCTTGCCAACTTAGACGGACAGGAGATAACAGTATCCTTCAGAAATGAGGTACCAAACATACCTTCTACTACCTACGGAACTTTTGGGCTGTACCGATACCCCGCCAAATTTATTCCACAAGTAGTTGCTTATGCTATTGAGACATGGGGACAACCGGGGCAAAAGATGATTGATCCTTATGCTGGTAGCGGTACGACGGGACTTGTAGCTCGACTTTACGGGGTGGACTATGAGTTGTGGGATCTGAATCCATTACTTGAAGTGTTGCACTCTATAGCAGTAATGCCTCCAAGACCAGTGCCAGTAAAGAATCTTGTTGAAACTGTTATGAAAAGTACACAACAATGGCTACCACAATGGATAAACTTGCATTACTGGTATCCTGAGCCAGTCCTACCATTATTATCTCGGGTCTGGGGTTTTTATCACAACTTAGAGGATGAATATACTCAAAAGCTGCTGACTGTGCCACTATTAAAAGTGACACGTATCTTTTCCTATAACGACCCTCAACGTCAGAAACTTTCACGTTCTCCGAAAGCCATTCAACGTGTAGATACATTACTTAACGGAGATTGGCAGCATAATTTTGCAAAATTATTATATGATGAAGTCCTTATTGTTCTGCAAAAGCTCAACGAATATCAAACCCTCAAATGGGTAAACAGAAATGTTCAGGCAAATATCGTCTGTGGAAAGGACTCATTGGACCTGGTTAAACATTGTGAGCCTGAAAAGAATCAGTGGAACATGCTTATAACATCACCACCATATCTACAAGCACAGGAATATATCCGCTGCTCCAAAATGGACCTATTCTGGTTGGGATATACCGAAGCCCAAATACGCGATTTGGCGAAACAGGAGTTACCCTACAAGCACGTTGAGCCTATACCTATCCTATCTGAGACATACGCTACGTATCGCCATCTCATCAATGAACCACATCTACGTCAGATGTATGACCAATACTTCCATAGCGTCTTGGGAACCCTGACTCACCTGTCGGAATATATTACAGAGCGCATGTGTCTCTTTGTAGGAGAAGCAACAGTTCGCGGGCGGAGCATACCTATAGATCGCATTATTGCAGAACATTTCGTCTCTCAGGGATGGCAACATGAAGTGACATTAATTGATAAAATTGTTGCTCGTGTCATGTTTCGCGCCAAAGTAAACCCTGCAACGGGCATAGAGGACCGTAGGATGCCAACTGAGAATTTGGTTGTATTACGTAAAAAGAACTGAATATATGACTAATAGGGAATAAAAATGCCATCACGTAGTGAACAATCTGGACGTGAAGCAGCGGTTACTGGCTTTGCAAATGAACACATTGCTGTTGGTTTGTTGATGAAACGTTATCAAAATGTCTCTCTAGTAGATCTGCCTTTATCCACTTACGATATTGTTATCGCCCGTAAGATGGAAGATGGCTCCGAAGACATTATCCGCGCACAAGTGAAAACAGCTAAGAAAAATATTGCATTTACTGGTGGTGAACGGGGTGGCGTAGACAGAATATATCGTTCAGATGCCAAAAAATATAGACAAACCACACTCACTTCGGATGTGGTTATTGGAGTACACGAAGAAGGCGGAATTTATTCACTATATTTTGTGCCTACCTGCCTAATTGAAAAGCTGGATCAGAATAGTATTTCATTGCACAAAATAGAGTTCCTAAAGGATAATTACGAGATTCTGAATTTCTGTAAAAACGCGGAATACATATTGGAGCTAGAAAATTGCAAGAAAATCCTTAAACTACGAAGATACGGTAAAAGACAAAGTGAACACAAGTCACACCCTTAACATTTTTGAATCAGAATAAAATGTAGAAAGCAATAATTATAAGCTACCAGATTCTTATGCTTTGCGAAAGCATTATCTCCTCTCCCTTATCTAACCTGTAGGTTGGGTTACCCAACGCTAGCCATTGGCACCCTCTGTTACCTTTCTGAGTCAGAAATAGTGGGATATACTTCGGTTTCAAAATGAAGTGCCTCAAGAGAGGGAAGATGACAATCATTTTATCAGAAAATAACGTCCCCGAAATTTAAGATAAACCAATGAAAATAGATATTGAAGAACCAATACCCTAATTCGAAACGATAGGATTAAATGTTCATAAATA
>DTPJ01000860.1 GCA_011334435.1 Candidatus Poribacteria bacterium
ACATTACCAGCCAGTGTTGATATAAAATCATAGTTATTTTGCAAGATAATATGTTCTATTAAATTAAAAGATTAATCTGACAAAATAACGTCGGGATTACATATATATTCTTTATAGCGGAGGGCAACTTTGCCTAATTCTGCGTTATGGCGATGAATATGAACTCTATATTTTAGCTTCAATGGATTTTCTGGTTCAATAACCCATGCGTCTTTTAGGTTAAAGGATGCCCCTGCCCAACCATCATTTCTACAATGCCAAGCGACTGGGTGTCTCGGGTTGTCTGGATGATCAAAAATGGCGATTCCAGCCCATTTATCAAATGCTATCGGTCCTGATTGATCTATCCATTCTGCATTCTGCCAAAAAGCCGATTGTTCATTGCGTTGACCACGAGAATTAATTATCTCTCAGCTTTTAGATGCTTGGTTGGATAACGAGGTTCAATATCTGGGGAGAACTGGAAAGGCTGTTCAAATTCTTTCTCGTTGGAATCAAGGCGATATAATCGGATTGATCTTTCATCAACTATACCTGTCTGTCCGATTTTTTCTATATATTTGGTAAAATCAATATGAAAGGAAATTGGAACAAATTCGCATGATTCAGGAATATTTCTCACTTCAAAAGGAAGCGAAAAATATTTATATAGAAATCTTGACATCACTTATCCAGATTTAGCAAGTCTCATCTCGCCGTTATTTTGCTCGGTTAAGAGTTTAAGTAGCTTTGCAAGTTTTCCCGTAGGCGAAGGCTCCCAAACCTCAATACCTACACCGTAGATTCTTGTGCCTTTATTAATCTTTCTGACTTCTTCAGCCAAGCGATCTGGATCAACTTCACCCTTTGTCGGCTGAATATCAGTCACAAGCACTATCACATCGGGGTTTAAATTAAGAGAAAACCTTAGCGCACCGAGAATATCTGTTCCGATGTTATTTTCTATATTTCTTGTGTCATAAGAGTTAAGAAACTTGTTTGCTTTTTCTATATTACTGGTAGTTGCAGGCACCATTTCATTTCTGAAAGTTTTGACACTGGCGTAAAATGTGACAATGTTAAAAGTATCAAAATCATCTAATTGAAGCAAGGATTCTTTGATTGACTTTATGGATAGATCAAGTTTGCTTCCAACAGCCATACTTGCAGAAACATCAAGACAATATATTATCTTTTGTGGTCCGTCTAATTCACTGAGAAAATCTATGATCCCTAATTTGTCTCTATTGCCCTTGCCTAAACCGTCACCATTTCCACTGCCTCTGCCTCCACCACTGCCTCTTGTTCCATCTCCAGACGTCCCATCTCCTCGTCCACCAAGACCCAATATTGTCGCTCCACTTTTCAAGCCTTTGCCACCTGTGCCTTTAGCTCTAACTTGATTGCCTACTATGCCATTGCCATCTACTGGACCGGGCTTTGTTGATACCAATCCAGCCAGATCAGATGTGTCTGGTTTCAATTGGGCAGAAGTCATTAAGTCTGGCAGTGAGTCACGTCGGGGAAATTTATTGATTTCAACACTTTGATCTACTTTTCTGTTGCTCTTTTTCAAGACCCAAGCTAATTCACTATCAGTTGTAAGTATGGTCTTCTTTTTGGACCCATCTTTCATATCCCTTTCAGAATCTTTTTTTAACTCAAACAATTCTTTTGGGGGAACTGGGACTACATTTCGCTTCACTTGAATTTGTGGCATGCTATTTACCCATTCAACTGAGACTGTTGCACCTATCTTTTTTGCCATATTGTTGACAGGTATCCACATCACAATTAGACCAGCTATTATATGCAAGGTTAAAGATATAATAAATGGATAACTAAGCTTAAAACGATTGTTTTTTTTCATTTACCTTTCGCCTACTTTCGTTAAGCAAATTATCTAGTTATTTCAAAATATTCCATATATAATATACATCTTATGTTCATTATTGTCAACATATATTGGCTTTAATTTTATTCCTTATTGAAAAAACTTATAAGTTATGTTATATAAAATCAGTTACTTACTTCCATAGTCAATAAATTCCTTTCATTAAAGAAATAGTCACTAACTAAAGGAGTAAAAATAAATGCAGGAAAAGATGACAACTGATGTTCTTGTTATAGGTGGTGCAGGTGCAGGACTTCGGGCAGGCATAGAGGCTAAACTCAATGGTGCAGATACGATGATCGTATCAAAAATGCCTGTTGGCGGGACAAGTTGCACGCTTGTTATGGCAGGTTGGATAACTTGTGCCACTCCTGAAAACGAGGATCAATTATTCAAACAGATAGTCTATACAGGGGGGTATATTAATAACCAAAAACTTGTTGATACCTTCGTCCAAGACGCTATACATACGATACCTCAATTAAGGGATTTTGGCGTTGTTATGGAGCAAAGACTGGGTGAATCTCCTGATATGCCCGCACATTTTGTGACAGAAAAAATAGGTAGTAACCCTAAAGGTCACACATTGCTTTATCCTCTAAGGAAAAAAGCTGAGGAGATCGGAGTTAAAATATTAGATGATGTCATAATTACGAAACTTATAAAATCAAATGATACGATAACAGGTGCGGTTGGCGTTCATCTTAAATCTGGCAAATTTTTAATAATATCAGCGAAGTCAATAGTGCTTGCTACTGGTGGAGGTGCTTTTGCCTTTGAACGAAGCGACAATCCACCGGGGACAACTGGTGATGGATTTTCATTGGCTTATCTTGCAGGTGCAGAGCTTGTTGATATGGAATTTGTATCGCTTAATATACCTAAAAACCTGATTCCTCAGATTTTTGAGGTAAAGGGCGAACCGCCAGAATCCATAATTAGTCACGGGACAGCACATTACTTTCTTGGCGGAGTAAAGATAAACGAAAATTGCGAAACGAACATTAAAGGATTATTCGCATGCGGAGAAGTTACTGGTGGGGTATTAGGTTCTGCGAGATTAGGTGGCTCCGCTGTCGCTGACGCAATAGTCTTCGGAAAAAGGGCAGGGTTTAGCTCTGCTCAATGGGCTAAAAATAATGAGACTGTTGATCTTGATATGGATCAAGTCCAAGAGGCAAAAGATGAGTATGTTAAAATGTTAGAAAAAGACGGTGTCTCTCCGATTGAAACTCTGGCAAAGATCAAGTCAATCTTATGGAAATATATAGGTCCTGTCAAATCTGAATACACATTGAATAAGGCATTGGAATTGATTGATGGTATGAAAGACTTGAAATTCCGAGTTAGAAATCCGCAGGAAATATTATCTGCTTATGAAGCGAGAAATATACGTGTGCTTGGAAAAATATTAGCCTCTGCTTCATTAATCCGTAAGGAAACGCGAGGCAATTTCTGGCGCGCAGACTATCCAAATCCTGATAACGAAAAATGGGTTAAAAACATCGTTTTATGGGAAGATAAGGGAA
>DTPJ01000332.1 GCA_011334435.1 Candidatus Poribacteria bacterium
CCCTAATTTAGAGTTAATATTCTTCAAAATGGCTTCCCTAAAACGATCTTTGTTTAATTCTATACCTACCCCTATTCTACCCAAATTATGAGCGACAATTGCAGTTGTAAAACTTCCTGCAAAGGGATCAAGGACAATTTCATTAGGATATGAGAAAAATTTAATTGCCATCTCTGGTATATCTTCTGGAAATGGTGCAGTTTTATGAATATCTAACATAAATTATCTCATTCCTAATTTTGTGGATTAGAAAATCAATGCTTAAGCATTGGAAAGACCCTTCACTTCGTTCAAGGTGACACATAAAATGTCATTTTGAGCAAATAGGGAAATCTCAATTCATTAAGTATTCCATAGAACTATTTTAGATTGATCTTTATCTGAAAGCTATCTTATCAAAAAATAAGGTAGTTGTCAATTCAATTTCTCTGATTTTATTAGATCATATCAACATCTTATTCTTGCTTTTTCCAAGCCTTTATGATAATCTTTTACATAACAAGATAGAAATATTAATATTTAATACTTGTGAAAGGAAACTGCGGTATGAATGAATACATAAAGGTTCATAATGATAATTGGAATTTTGCCTATTCCAATTCGGGAAAAATTTTCGTTCCGTTTGGCACAAACTATTTCGATCCAGAGACAGGTTGGGCGCCAAAACTTTGGATAATGTTTGATAAAAAAAGAGTGCAAGATCATTTTCAAAAAATGGCGGACATTGGCGTAAACACCGCGAGAATTTTCCTTACAGCACATAGTTTTCAGCCTAAATCTGATATGATCTCCAAAGAAGGCATAGAAAAATTAGACACAATGATTGATATTGCCAAAAGTCATGGAATAAAACTAATATTGACGGGACCTGATCACTGGGAGGGTCGTCCAGATTATTGGGGTTCTGATAAATATGCGGGCGAGCCTGCGTTATCTGCACTTGAATATTTTTGGCATGAAGTTGCAGGCAGATACAAAGATGAAACCGCGATATTCGCATGGGACTTGCTTAATGAGCCTGAAGTCGGTTGGAAAAGCGAAGCTATGACTGAAAAATGGCGATTGTGGCTTAAAGATAAATATGGAACAGATATAGCAGAAATTCCAGAAGATCGGATTGACAAAGGAAATAAAACCTTATATGACTATCAGCTTTTTAGGGAGTTTATAGCTTATGAATGGACACGTAGACAGGTTGAGGCAATTCGTGCTGTTGATCCGAACCATCTTGTGACCGTTGGATTTATACAATGGTCGTTTCCACTTTTAAGGGCGCCTTGGGGCGATAAAGCTAATATGCCAAGCAGATACGCAGGATTTAATCCGATAAAACTTGCTGATCTGTTAGATTTTATTTGCATACATTTTTACCCTATACTTGGCGACCCAGGAGAACCAGAGCTGAAAGTGAAAAATACACATTATCTTCAAGCGGTGGTCAATTATTGCTATGTAAACAAACCTGTCGTTATAGAAGAATATGGTTGGCATGGCGGGGGCGAAATGAACGGCAAGTATCAACCTGAAAGCTATCAAAGCGATTGGAATACAAACGTTGTCAAATCTACATTAGAACTTGCATCAGGCTGGCTTGTATGGGCTTATGCGGATACTCCAACGTCAACAGACCTTACAAAATTCGGTGGATTATATAATATTAACGGTGAGTTGAAAGAATGGGGCAAAAGTTTTAAATCCCTTGCAGAAGAGATCACAAAATCAAAATTAAATAGAAGGGGAGATATTAAACCTGCTGATTTTGACGAAATTGAGTCACTTACTGGCGATGTAAGGAATATTTATGATCAATACCTTATTGACAGTGGAATAAAATAATACTTCACATTTTAATTTGGAGGGATAGAAATGGGATCAAATATAGACGAAGAATTTTTTCCGATTATGGCATGGGGATCAACGCCCGGAAATCCTGCGGTTCTTAGCGAAATGGCTGAATGTGGAATAAACGTCGCAGGCTTTGTTGTGCCTGAACATCTTGACGCAGTATCCCAAGCAGGATTAAGGGCATTTGTGATGGATTATAGAGCATCTGGATATGACTTTCAAAATATTGATCCCAATGTAGTAAGGTCAAACGTCCAAAGCCTTGTCAGGGAAGTAGGAACACATCCTGCCCTATACGGATATTATATAAAAGATGAGCCAAATATGAGAGAATATCCCGGTTTGGCGATCGTGACAGAAGCATTTCTTGAAAGAACGCCAGAAAAAATACCTTATATAAACCTTTTCCCTAACTATGCATCACAAAATCAATTAGGGACAGACAATTATTGGAATTATGTAGAGACATTTATCAATGAGGTAAATCCGCCGATAATTAGCTATGATCATTATGCCATAATGGAAGATGAACCTTTAAGAGAGGGATATTTTACCAACCTTGAAGCGATCCGTTTGGCTTCTGTTAAGTATAAGAGACCTTTCTGGAACGTCGTATTGACCACTGCACACTTTAAGTATAGGGAACCGTCTTTTGCAGATATTCGGTTTCAGGTGTTTACAACTTTGGCTTATGGTGGCAAAGGCATAAGTTATTTTACATATTTTGCCCCTGGCTTTGGAAATTGCAGGATGTCGCCAATAGATCAATTTGGCAACAAAACCCAGACTTGGTATTATTTACAAAATACAAACCTAATGATCAAAATGCTCGCCCCGACTTTACTTAAACTTACATCCACAGGTGTTTATCATATCGGAGAAGTCCCATCAGGATGTTTAGGGCTTCCGAATAATGCTCTTGTGCGGACAATTTTTGGAAATGGGAACTTCCTCGTTGGAGAATTCGTCCATTCCGACGGCACAAACTACGTTATGGTTGTGAATAAGGATTTCAAAAGCTCTGTCAATTTTCGTATTGAACTAAACGATCCTAAAAGCCGTGTCAGAAGGGTTTCTTCTTACTCAGGTCATCTTGAAGATATGATTGATGATGGGGATTGGTTAGCACCTGGGCAAGGAGTCCTTTTGCAAGTTGCGCCTAAGGGAATATAAACGAAAAGGTGATATAGAATGGTTATTGAGAGACTTTTAAATAGGAAATATATATTAGGTTTTCTTGCTCTGTCGCCATTTTTGGGAACTTTGGCAGATGCTCAACAGCCGTCTGCTCTATATGGTGAACCAATAGGAAAGCCATCTGAAATGATAAGACGAGTAAAGCCCGTTGGTTATACAGATGAAGATTGGAAAAATGCCGATTTTTACTATATACAAACAGAACTCAGTCCTTGCACATTATATTATTCAAAGACCAAATCAATATCATTTTTCGCCAATATGAAAGAATATGGACTTGGATCGCCGACTTATTGTGCATATATGACACAGAATGGTCTGCAACAGGCGATCATAAAGTCAGGCGACAAA
>DTPJ01000643.1 GCA_011334435.1 Candidatus Poribacteria bacterium
AGAATCGCTTGGAGATCGGATAAAATCTGTGCGATATTTGCCCTTGATGTGTCAAACAGCGTTCCGCAAAACGAGATACAAAATGCTTTATCATTTATCAACAAATCAATAGAAAAGCTAAAAGATGATGATCTGGTAGGATTAGTTTCCTTTGCAGAAAAAACAAATATAGAAGTTCTGCCAAAGACAAAACCAAACATCAATAGGACAACATCAGAATCTCGTAAAGACTATACAAATATAGATTTAGCTATAAAAGGGGCAATTGACCTATTTCCGCAAGGCTATCAAAAGAGGATTATACTTATCTCTGATGGGAATGAGAACGTCGGCGATGTCCTTAACAATGTTGATATACTGAAATCGCAAGGTATTGAAGTTCATACGATTCCATTATCAACAAGATTAGAAGGAAAGGACGAGGTTTGGGTTGAAAATCTAATCGTTCCAAGTCAAATAAGCAGTAATCAGATTTTTGAGATAAAGGCTGTCATAGGAAGCAATACAGACGCCAAATTGAAGGTCATGCTCTTCAGAGATGGACAATTCATAGCACATCAAGATATGACAATAAAAAAATCCGATGTTAAAAAGATGGCAATATTTAAGCAAACCATAGAAGATAAGAAAAATCACATATATAAAGTATCCATAGAATCAAATATAGATACTATAAGAGAAAATAACCATGCACAAACTTTGGTGAGTTTTGCAGAAAAGCGAAAAGTCCTTTATATCAATGGGAATACAGGGATAAACTATCTTCCGAATGTTTTGGAAAAAAGCGGTTTGGATACCACAGTTATTGAAGATATGTCAAAGTTTCCATCATCAATTATTGAGCTTAAAGACTATGGCGTGGTGATATTTGATAATGTCTCCACATATTCATTGTCAGGAAGTCAAATGCGAATGATTGAGACTTATGTCCATGACGTAGGCGGAGGATTTTTGATGATCGGCGGAGAGAATAGCTTTGGCAGTGGTGGATACCATAAAACGCCGATAGAAAAGATATTGCCTGTTAAAATGATACCTGAGGAAAAGAAACGTTCTGTCTCAATAATGCTTCTTATAGACAAATCAGGCAGTATGAATGCACTTAGCGGGAATTTAAGCAAAATGGACTTGGCAAAATCCGCTTCAACATCAGTCATTGATCTGCTTACTGATAAGGACAAGATCGGTGTGATCGCCTTTGACGCAAAAGCTGATGAGATCGTCAAACTTGATAGGGTTCAGTCTAAAAAACAGATCGTTGATAGCATCTCAGGCATAAAAGCAAGAGGAGGGACAAACCTTTATCCCGCATTAAAAATGGCTTATTCCGCATTAAAAAACTCAGATTCACAGATCAAGCATATCATAATCCTATCTGATGGACGCTCTCTACAAATGGAAGAGTCTATCAACTTGGTTAAACAAATGGCAGAAGA
Source organism: Candidatus Poribacteria bacterium (assembly GCA_011334435.1). Classification (GTDB taxonomy): domain Bacteria; phylum Poribacteria; class DTPJ01; order DTPJ01; family DTPJ01; genus DTPJ01. Next base: position 1,437 of record DTPJ01000643.1, read on the forward strand.
TTCTATAACGATCTCATCAGTAGTGATAAGTGATGAAGCGGATAAAGAATTTATGCGTGATATTGCAAATATCGGCTCTGGGAGATACTATGAAACTGATGATGCCGGAAATTTGCCAAAACTGTTCATCAAAGAGGCATTTATAGCGTCAAAGCTGATTATGGAAGGCGATTTCCAACCGATAGTATCATATAATAGCGAAATTCTAAAAGGTATAGGATCAATGCCAAAATTAAGAGGATATATTGGGACATCAATCAAAGAAGGTGCGGAGCTTGTATTAAAATCTGCTAACGATGACCCTATACTTGCGACATGGCAGTATGGTTTAGGCAGGACATTAGCTTTCACATCAGATTCACAGCCGAAATGGGCTTTGGAATGGTTAAAATGGGATAATTTTGCGAAGTTTTGGTCTCAAGCGATCAATTGGTGTATCTCAAATACAACTGGTGAATTTGACGTTACGGCATCTATTACAGGCAGTAAGGGATTGATCACAGTTGACGCTGTAAGCACTTCTGGACAATTGAGAAATTTCTTGAATTTCAATGCAAATATTGTCAAGCCCAATTTGACAATAGAAACCGTTGAATTAAAACAGACTGGTTCGGGCAGATATGAAGCAGAGTTTAACGCAGATCAAAGAGGAACTTATCTTTTAAGCATATCTGAAATGGACGGCGAAAAGCCAATTGCGACAAAAAATATAGGCTTAACTATTTCATACTCGCCTGAATATATTGATCTGACTTCTAACAATCAGATTTTGAAGGATTTATCTTCGGCAACTGGTGGCAAATATTCGCCTAAAATTGATGATATAGCAGATCGCAAATCAAAATCGGTTCAAAGAATTCAAGAAATATGGAGATGGTTATTGATTATAGCCATTCCTTTATTTTTCTTTGATGTCGCTGTCCGCAGAATAACTTTGTCAAAAGATCAATTACATAATTTTGTTAGAAAGTTATTCTACAAGACACAGGGATATACAACAGAAAACAAAACTTTTTCTCACTTGAAATCCCGAAAGGGTAGGATTGTAGAAGTTCAGGCAATTAAAAGGATTGAAGCTCAATCAGAATTGCCAGTGAGGAAAACTCAGGTTATTTCCAGAACAGAATCATATACATCAAGATTGCTTTCCGCCAAAAAGCGTGCTAATAAGATATAATAGAATTAAGCTAAATAAGGGATAAGCATCATTCTAAGTCGCTTATTAGCTCGGAAAAGATGGGCTTTAACTGTTCCCAAAGAACAACCTAAAACTTTTGCTATGTCTTTTAGTGGCATATCATCATAATGACGAAGCATAAAAACCTTACGTTGTCTCAATGGAAGCTTAGATACTGCTTTTCCAATGGTCTTTCTCAATTCATACATTTCTATTGATTTATCAGACGTCCTGTTATCCTCGTAGTAATTCGTCTGAATATAGTTTAATTCGCCAAGGATTTGATCATCAGTTTTTTGCCTGACAAAATCTATGCAAGTGTTTAATGTGATTTTTTTCAGCCATAAGAAGAAAGATGAACCATTTTTCAGACTATTAAGCGATCTGAAAACTTTTATAAATACCTCTTGTGATACATCATAAGCATCTTCGCAATTCCCTATAAAGCCGTAAGCGATATTATAAACTTGCTTTTGATATTTATTAACTATTTCTTCAAATGCTTCTATCTCTCCGTTTTTAAATCTTTCAATCAATATCGTATAATCAATTTGTGATGGATTTCCCAAGCTAATGATGCCCATTTGCCCACCTCTTATCGGATATTAATAACATTTAGTTATTTTCTTTTAGATTGCTAAACTTTGGACAATATAAAATTATCAGCAAAAATTTTTATATTGAATAAATAGCGAAAAGCATTTAATATATAAATAATTCATTTTTTATTTTTCTTTACGCAAATAAAATTGTCTAAAGTTAATATTTTGCAAGA
>DTPJ01000829.1 GCA_011334435.1 Candidatus Poribacteria bacterium
AAAAAAGGCAAAAATCATATCACATTTTACAGGCTCAATCAAAAACCATTGATATATAGCCTCGCTTTAATTTCGCTCTTTTGTTGGGCTATGGCGATTGAATATGACGGTCATGTCGCAAAAATAACATATCTTGATGTCAGAGAAGCAGATGCGATATTTGTCCAATCTCCCGATAGATACAATATTTTAATAGATGGCGGGAGTTATAGCCAAAGATTTGACTGCGGAGAAAGGATAGTCGCACCATTTTTAAGACGAAATGGGGTCGGAAAACTTGACTTAATGATAGCAACTCACCCAGATAACGATCATGTTGGAGGACTTGTCTATTTGCTTGATGATTTCATAGTTGACAGAGTTATAACAGGAAGTTATGGCTTAACATCGCCTACTTATGATAAGTTTCTGGAGAAACTCAAATGGTATAATATCAATTATCAGGATGCCAAGCCGTCAATTGTCTATGAGAATAAAGATTTTAAGGTAGAAGTTTTAAGCGATCAATATCAAGGTATATTAAAAGACTCAGAATCCAGAATGAACAATAACTCCGTAGTGACAAGAATTACTTATAAAGATGCGTCGTTTCTCTTTACAGGCGATATAGAAAAACAAGCTGAGCAACAACTTGTAAGGACAAATACTGATATTAAAGCTGACGTTCTTAAAGTTCCGCATCATGGCAGTGGATCATCAAGCACTTATGAGTTGATAAATGCTGTTCAACCGTCTGTCGCGGTAATATCTGTTGGATACAAAAACTTCTTTGGTCATCCGCATTCTTCTGTTGTTAGGAGATATGAAAAGGCGGGAGTTAATATTTACCGAACAGACATCAACGGTGCGATTACCATAATCACAGATGGTCGCTATGGTTGGATCAAGACAATGATAGATTAATACTTTATGAGTCGTAATAATAAATTTATCTTTCTTATCGTATGCTCATCATATTGATAAACCAATCAAACCCTATCAACTGCATAACTACGCCGATCAATATCAGAACAACTACAGCGAGTTTCCCATAATCCTGCCCTTTAAGGCTTCCGAGTAGCAGAGGGTCTTTTGAAAGATATGCACTTGCTGCGTAAAGTTCCTCTCCCATCAGCGTATAATCACAAGTTGTTATGAAAAATGGCAATTGTGTTATGGAATCAGTTCCCGCTATTTGAACAGCACCAGAGGCACTCCCAACCTCACTAAAAATCAACGATTCTGCCAAAAATGATCCCATATAGAATATAGTCGCAGGTCTTTCTCGCATTATTATGCCGTCAACAGCAGCGGCGTAAGCGAACTGTTCTTCGGCGACAAAGTAAATCTTGTCTTGGCTATATGTCTCTGGATGACCCGCGTCAACATGTGCATTTTGCACTATTTCACGCTCAATATTCATCACAACTGGGTCATTGCAGGGGATATAAAGAGGAGTGTTATATTCAGCAGATAAACGGGCTACTCTGGCGAGTATGTTCATAGAAGCTATTGTAGCGATAGACCTAATACTTCCTGTCCCAGATATATAAAGTATATGGCTTCCCATTTCGGTAGCTCTGCCGATCGCTTCATCTATTGCATCAAGTCCTGCTATCCGTCTTATGAATATATTTTTGCCAGACTTGGCGTAGAATATATAAAAGATTACTAATGCAGAAAACACAATGACAGCTATCCCAACAGGAAGCATCTTCATATTAAACCATTGTGCAGTAGGGATAACAGGTCCTATGATCGGTGAATCCGAATATTTTCCCGATTTGTCCTTCGCTCTGATAATATAATAATAGGCTTTGTTTCTCTCTAATTTAGTGTCAATATACTCATTTGAATCGGCATTAACTTTTCCGACGGATTTCATATCCCCTGATAATTCTGATCTCAATATTTCATAAGTTAGGACATCAAGGGATTTTTTCCATTTCAATTGTATAGCACTTCCGTCATCATTAGGGACGTCTGATGCGATTATATCAGTCACAGGCGAGTTATCAGCACAAGCGATCTGTAATACTATCAAAAATAGTATAAATAAGAGAATTGATAACATAAACTTTTTTTCAAAGTGGATCATACAAAAAATCCTTTTTTGATTATTTCAATTGACCAATTCCATAAGGCTTTCTATCACATAGGTTGGTGTAATGCGGAATCGTTGAATATCTTCTCTTTTATGAAGTCCAGTCAGCACAAAGGCAGAATCAATCCCAAAGTCCAAAGCACCTTTTATATCAGTGTTTAGCAGATCGCCGACCATAAGCACTTTTGATTTATCCAATCCCATTTTTTGTATAGCGATCTCAAACATTTTTGGATATGGCTTTCCCATAATTTGAGGCTCAGTTTGAGATGCTGTCTCAATGAATTTCACAATAGCACCTGTCCCAGCAAAGATTTCGCCATTAGGAACGGGTTTGGCTATATCAGGGTTTGTTGCGATGAATTTTGCCCCATATACCGCTATGGCATTAGACGCATAGTTTCCTAACTTCCAATCAAAATCAGTAGTTATTCCTACAATAACATAATCTGCTTTTTTATATTCTTTCGGGTCGATGATCCTGAATCCAGCTCGTCTTAAAAGAGTTTTGACAGCGTCACCACACACACAAAGCACATTATTTTTCTGTGGATTTTGCTCTAATTCTTTTTTTAGATATGATATTGCAATATCGCCTGATGTCATAACTTCGTCATCAGCAACAGGTGATACGCCGATCTCTTTAAGTTTTGCGACATATTCTTCTGCTAATTTTGAGGAGTTATTCGTTATAAACATCACTTTACAACCTTTGCTTTTGAGGATGTTAATTGCGGTTATGGCATCTTTTATAATCTCATCGCCACGATATATCACGCCGTCCATGTCAAAGATATATCCATCATATAATTTCATATTTTTATTTCCTGCCATTATGTCAAATTGATAAATTACGAGATAAAGAGAACATCAAAGCAGAAAAAATAATATCAGAAATGAATTGATTTGTCAATTTAGGATCACTGATCTGATACTGTATTAATTTAGTAGGTAATTCAAAGTAATCAGTTTCTTTAATGCTCTAACCCAAGGTCTGTAAGCATGTTGACTGTACAAAGATGGATTGAAGGGACTGCAATATTTCTTCTTGTCTTATGCGATCATCTTGTTTTATAATATTATCAGCCATCTTGTTTCTCCTTTGTTTATTTATTTTATGTATATAATATGGAGTATATCATATATGGAGTATATCATAACAGATGGCTTTTTTGTTGCCTACTAAATTAATACAGCTGAGAATTCTGAAAACTAGTTAAATCCAATTATCATAAGGATTAGAAAGCCATATAAAAATGAAAATGCTCCATATTTGTCATTGAAAATGCTC
>DTPJ01000026.1 GCA_011334435.1 Candidatus Poribacteria bacterium
TCTTTATTTAATGCGGACAAGATTTCTTTGGTGGCCCTTACATGCTTCTGGATATGTGCTGTCTGGTGCATCTTGGGGAGGCATGATATATTTTTGGTTTCCTGTGATGATCAGTTGGTTGATCAAGTCAATCATCTTAAAACATGGTGGTAGAGGGACTCACAGAAAAGCGATCCCTTTCTTTTTAGGACTTGTGCTTGGTGATTATATCCCAAGAAGCATCTTTGCAATTGTAAGCCTTGCGTTAAACATGTATATGCCATCAGCAGGATCGGGTCATACTTTATAAAAATTACAACAATTAGCCACTGAATCGCATAGAAAGACACTGAGAAAGTTCAGTAATATTTCGTGTTATTCTGTGGCTAATCATTGATAAATTCACATTTCATATCCTGCTAAACCATTTTTGACTAACTCTTGGATAAATTCAATAATATCACTTTGTGCTTCTGGGGGGACGTCTTCGCATTCTTCTTTCAGTTCTTTTAGTATATCTTCAGCAGTATGCTTTCCATCAAGTCTTTTCCAGATAAACACACCAAGAGGATTAACTCCGTGGGCATCGCCTGAGTTTGGATCAAATAAAATAGCCCAATCGTCAAACTCTTCTCTTAAAATCACAGACGGGTTAGCTATTGGCTTGTCTTTATTGGGCATGAATTTACCTCCCTTTAAGTTCCCATTGTCCATTCAGAAAGATAGTTCTTCTGCTCATCGGTTAATTCATCAATCTTTATGCCCATAGACTCTAATTTTAATTTTGCCACATTTTCATCTATTTCTTTTGGCACAGAATAGACTTTCTTACTTAGACTATCGGCATTTTTAGCTAAAAACTCAACACATAAAGCCTGATTAGCGAAACTCATATCCATAACACTTGCAGGATGACCTTCCGCGGCGGAGAGATTTATCAACCTTCCTTCGCCAAGTAGGTTAATTTTTCTACCGTCTTTGAGAGTATATTCATCTACATATTCACGGATTCTCCGTTTTTTTATACACATACGTTCAAGGGCAGAAATATCTATCTCCACGTTGAAATGTCCCGAGTTACAGACTATAGCACCATTTTTCATCACTTGGAAATGCTCTTCTCTGATTACGTGGATGTCACCAGTTAAAGTGACGAATATATCGCCAATGCTTGCAGCTTCTTTGATCTGCATAACTCTATATCCGTCCATCGCTGCTTCAAGCGCCCTTAATGGGTCTGTTTCAGTAACGATGACATTTGCACCAAGTCCTCTTGCTCTCATAGCAACGCCTCTACCACACCAGCCATATCCGCATACAACTACGACTAATCCAGCGAAAAGGACATTAGTTGCCCGAATGATGCCATCAACAGTGCTTTGACCTGTTCCGTATCTGTTATCAAAGAAATGCTTTGTATTTGCATCATTTACTGCTATCAATGGGAACATAAGCACATTATTTGCTTCCATACTGCGAAGGCGAATTACACCTGTGGTAGTTTCTTCTGTACCACCGATTATATTTGGAATAAGGTCTTGCTTTTCAGAATGAATTGTGCAGACGAGATCAGCCCCATCATCCATTGTGATCATAGGTTTATGTTCAAGAGCGCTTCTAATGTGTGAATAATATGTGTCATTATCTTCGCCTTTTATTGCAAACACGGGTATTTGATGATGTTCAACAAGTGAAGCAGATGCGTCGTCTTGTGTGCTAAGTGGATTAGATGCACATACAACAACATCAGCACCGCCAGCTTTTAATGTCTGCATAAGAACAGCAGTTTCTGTTGTCACATGAAGGCAAGCAGAAATTCTTATTCCTTCCAAGGGTTTTTCTTTTTCAAATCTTTCTCTTATCAACCTAAGCACAGGCATAAGTTGCTCAGCCCACTCAATACGAAGTCTTCCTTTTGGAGCTAATGTTATGTCCTTAATGTCATAGTTCATTTTTCAAAGCCTCCGCAAAATCTGTTAGTTCCCAAGTAAAGCCATCTTCTTCTCTACCAAAATGACCATAAGCAGCTGTTTTCTTGTATATAGGTCTTCTGAGCTTCAATCTTTCAATGATACCTAATGGGGTAAGATCAAAATATTTTCGGACAAGTTCAACTAACCTACTGTCATCTAATTTGCCAGTGTTAAATGTGTTGACCATTATAGACACAGGTTCTGCAATCCCTATAACATAAGCGAGTTGAATTTCGCATTTATATGCTAATCCTGCGGCGACGATGTTCTTCGCAGCATGTCTGGCAGCATAAGAGGCACTTCTGTCAACTTTCGTTGGGTCTTTTCCAGAGAAGCAGCCTCCGCCATGGCTTGCTGCACCACCATAAGTATCTACAATGATCTTGCGTCCTGTGAGTCCAGAATCGCAATGGGGTCCTCCGATCACAAAACGTCCTGTGGCATTTATAAAATACTTTGTGTCTTTGGTTATCATATCTGCGGGGATTACGTATTTAATGACTTCTTCCATTATCGCTTCGTTTAGCTCTTTTTGTGAGACTTCGGGGATATGTTGTGCAGCTATAACAACGCTATGAACACGCACAGGCAACCAATTGACATATTCAAGAGTGACTTGACTTTTGCCATCAGGTCGTAAAAATTTCAACGTTCCATTTTTTCTGACTTCCGCTAATCTGCGAGACAATCTGTGGGCTAACATGATCGGCATTGGCATAAGTTCAGGCGTCTCAATGCAGGCATACCCTATCATCATGCCCTGATCTCCTGCACCAGCACGATCCACACCTATTGCAATATCGGGGGATTGCTCATCTATTGAAGTAAGCACGGCGCATGTCTCGTAGTCAAATCCTTGTTTAGCGTCGTTATATCCGATTTCTTCAATAGTGCTTCTGACGATCTTAGGAATGTCAACATAGCAGTCAGTAGTTATTTCGCCTGTCACTAATGTTAAACCTGTTGTAACGAGTGTCTCACAAGCGACGCGTCCTTTTGGGTCCTGTCTCATAATTTCATCAAGGACAGCATCAGATATTTGATCTGCTATTTTGTCTGGATGACCTTCTGTAACAGATTCAGATGTGAAAAGAAAATTTCCTTTAGGCACTTTTGACCTCCTTATTTAAAATGAAAAACCCTCCGATAGCGGAGGGTAAATAAAATTTGACTTAACTTTTATCTTTCAGGATAGATTTCCTGCAGGATTTGGCACCTTGCAAATAATATATTTGCAGGTTGTCAGGCTTCCTAGGGCCAGTCCCTCCGCCACTCTTGATAAAAGTTAATGTCTGGTTATTGATTTTTAGTAGTTATTTTTTGATTATGATCTTAATAACTTCTAAACTTTGGACAATTTGTAAATTATAATTGAATATTTAGTTAGAAAATCCCTCTAAATCTCCCTTTTCCAAA
>DTPJ01000275.1 GCA_011334435.1 Candidatus Poribacteria bacterium
ATATATTACCCTCCGTTGGGGGAAATAAATGTTATTGGCAATTCAATAGCGATGCTCAAGAATGCGATCATAACGAAACTTCCATTAAAAATAGGGGAAGAACAAATTTCAATAAATATCAAGCAGTTTAAAAGCACTACTGAGGAGCCTTTGCCATTATCAGCGGAATTCCCCTTTGCCCTTAAAAGATTCGGATTAGATTTTTTTGCGTCTGCTAAAGAAAGGATATTAAAAGCAGAAGAAAATCGTCAATTTGGATATGATCAAGAGAAAATAACTCAAAAAGATGCGATATCAGGGTTTGTTGGTCCATTAGACATGATGAATGCCAATGTTCAAGCAACCGTTCCCGATAAATACATTCTTGGACCTGGTGATAAGATAAATATCACTTACTGGACAGATGTTGTAGAGCCGAAAACAGAATCATTGGTAGTCAATGAAAAAGGGGAAGTCACAATAGAAAAGTTAGGGAAAATGGTTGTTAGAGGTATGACATTACCACAATTTGAAGAAGCAGTAAAAGTTGGGCTATCAAGGGTTGCATATAAAGACATTCAACTTATCGCAACACTTGAAGAATTGCGAAGCATTCAAATATTTATAACAGGGGAAGTATTCAGACCCGGAAGCTATGCAGTAAGTGCAGTTACAACTTCTGCTAATGCCTTATATATGTGTGGCGGTCCGAATGAAAACGGCTCTCTCAGGGATATTAAACTCATCAGGAGAAATGAAACAAAATCAATAGATTTTTACAAATTCCTGATGAAAGGCGATTCTAGCCAAGACTATAACCTTGAATCAGGCGATACAATTATGGTTCCTCTTGTAGGAAAAACGGTTACAATCAGCGGAGAAGTAAAAAGACCTGCGATCTATGAATTAAAGGCAGAAGAAAACTTAAAGGAACTCATTTCCCTTGCAGGAAATATTCGTCCCACAGGGTATTTGCAAAGGATAAGAATTGACTCTGTTGATCCTAGTAGAAAAAGGATTATTATTGATGTTGATATGACAAATCCCGATCAGACTGATTGCGAGCTTTTTGACGGCGACATTGTGACAGTGTTCTCTATACCTGCGGAAAAAATGAATACTGTCAATATAGAAGGCAAAGTTAGAATGCCCGGAACTTATCAGTTAAAAGATGGAATGAAAATATCCGATCTCATAAACTCGGCACAAGGTCTGCTTGGTGAAGCATATATGGAAAGGGCAGACCTCATAAGATTTAATCCAGATAAGAAAACTACAAGCCTTATCCCTGTTGATCTGTCAAAAGTCTTATCAGGGGTTGATGATATTACACTAAATCAATGGGATAAACTGATCGTATATTCAAAGTGGGATATTAAATGGATCGCAGATAAGGTTGTAGATGTTCATGGTGCGGTTCAACGCCCAGGTAGTTATGAGCGATCAGATGGTATGAAAATATTTGACCTTCTGATAAAATCTGGCGGAGTTCTGCCAAATGCCTATTTAGACAGAGCTTTACTATTTAGACGTGATAACACAAACAGAATTACTAAAAGCATTCCAGTTAACCTTGATTTAGCAATAAAAAAAGATGAAAACAACAATATTGACCTATACGATGGTGATATCTTAGTAGTCTATACTATACAAGAAGCCCGTTGGGAACCTAAAAGAGAGGTTTTAATATCTGGTGCGGTGCAAAAACCGAGCAATTTCATTCGCACAGATGGTATGAAAGTGTCTGATCTTATCAAATCCGCTGGCGGAATCCTCCCGAACGCATATCCAGACAAAGCGTTTTTATTAAGGTTAGACGAAAGACAAAGGACAACAATAGGATTTTTCATAAATCTAAAACTTGCGATGCAAGATGATCCTAATAATAACTTGGAACTCAAAGATGGCGATGAACTCATTGTATATACTTATGAACAAGCGAGATGGGAGCCCAAAAAACAGGTAACTGTTTCTGGTGCGGTGCAAAAATCTGGCATTTATCAAAAAACTGATGGTATGAGAGTATCTGAATTAATTTTCAGGGCAGGTGGGGTCTTGCCAAACGCATATCTTGATCGTGCTAATATTGAAAGATTTATCCCTAATGAAGGAAGGTATATGATCATACCTGTAAATCTAACAAAGTCTCTTGCTGGCGATAAATCCTTTGATCTACTTTTGGAAGATGAGGATATTTTAAGGGTCTTCACTTTGGAAGAAGCAGAGTATAGACCAGATAATATTGTCACTATATATGGTGCAGTTCAAAAGCCCGATAAATATACCAGATTTACCAATATGAAATTATCAGACCTTTTATTCATCTCAGGTGGATTTCTGCCGGGAGCAAACAAGGTTGTTGAAATATCAAGAATCAACGATATGGGGGTTATCATATCAATATCTGTTGACGTAACAAACTTGTTGAAAGGCGATAATACAAATGACCCAGAATTAAAAGATGGTGATGTGGTCTTTGTCCGGAAGGATAAGAATTTCTTGGATACCCTAAAGACTGTTAAATTGGAAGGAGAGGTCAAATATCCGGGAACTTATGCGATAAAACACAACGAAAGACTGAGCGAATTGATAAAAAGAGCTGGTGGATTAACCGATAGAGCGTATCCCGAAGCATCGGTAGTAACAAGAAAAATAGAACATTTAGTGCAAAATGAGCAAGAAAAGAGCTTGCGACAAGTTAGCTATTTATTTGAGGAATTAACAGAGCAAGAGTATAAAAGGGAACTTGCACAATCATGGCTTATGCATAGCGATAAATTTACAAATACCCAATCTAAACCAACAAGTTCCTCAATAACTGACATAATTACAGAGTCAACAGGGATGGGCGCTTTAACAGAAGCTTCACAACAAGTGCCTAATTTGCAAGAATTGAGGCAATTCCAATATACTATGGTTACTCCTGCTAGAAAGATAAAAAGCTTTCTTCCGTCTGGACGGCTTTTGATAAACGTTAGCGAAGCACTTTCCATTCCGGGATCGAAAGATAATATAATTCTTGAAGATGGCGATACTATAGTCATACCATCTATGCCATCTACGATCACAGTGTCTGGGGCGGTTGTTCAGCCATCATCACTTATTTATGCAAAAGGAAAAGGCGTAAAATATTATATCGCAAATGCAGGCGGATATGCCAAAGATGCTGATATTAAGTCAGTTTACGTCGTTAAAGCCAATGGAATGGTTGTCAATGCCGAAGATGCTAAACTTGCTCCCGGCGATGTAATTGTCGTTCCTACAAAGGTAGTCGTTCAGAAAATCACCGATAGATGGGGACAATTATTCTCTGTTATCAGATTTTCAATAGGAGCTGTTGTTAGCCTTTATATGGTGAAAATCTTGGTTGAGAGATTATAATAAT
>DTPJ01000319.1 GCA_011334435.1 Candidatus Poribacteria bacterium
TTCCCTTTGAAAGATGAAAATTTAGAGGGATTTTCTAACTAAACAGCTCAATTATGAGCTTAAATCACAAACCAATTAACCTTATGTGATTACAATCATAAATTGTCCAAAGTTTAGTAAATTCTATACGAAATTATAATATATGTCAATAGTTGTAAATTAATCTGAACTTAGGACATTAGTTCGGATATTTTCTAGGATAAATAAGGTTAAAGGTTGAAGGTTTGTTTATAGTCTGTCTGGGCATTTTCAAAAATTCCTGTCTTTTTACTAAACTTTGGACAATTTTGAATTAAAAAATATTATTAGCTAACCAAATTTATTTTTAATAACAAGAAAAAACATTAAATCCCCTTTTATCCCATAGCCATTAAGTTAAGGACTTTTAACCCCGAAGGGGTGATATATTTATAGAAAACACATTAAATAAAAAATCTTTTAGCTCCGTCAGGAGCGACATATTTTTCCATTATAGAAAAGGGAGGTTTAGATGGATTTCCCTAGATAATTTAATTAGATAATAAATTGTCCGAACTCATGTCCGATCTTCAGTAAATTAATTGATTGAGTTAATTTCCATAATACTGTATACTAATTTATCATGGATTTAATGGTTATTTATAATATCACAAAAGATTAGGAGATTGAATATGATTATAGACAAATTAAGGTTAGACGGCAAATTTGGTATTGTCACAGGTGCAAGTCGTGGGTTAGGAAGGTCTATGGCTATAGGGTTAGCAGAGGCAGGGGCAGACCTTGCGATTATCAGTCGCGGTTTGCCTGACCTTATGGAAGTGGCAAAAGAAATTGAGAAAATTGGTAGAAAGGTTTTGCCAATCAACGCGGATATCTCAAATCTAAAGCAGGCTAATGACATGGTTGATAAAGTTGTCACAGAATTTGGCAAAATAGATATACTTGTCAACAATGCAGGCACAACTATAAGAATGAAGGTTGAAGATTTCACAGAAGAAGCATGGGATAAAGTTATGGCGGTCAATCTAAAAGGTGCTTTCTTTTGTGCTCAGGCGGTTGGAAAAGTTATGATTAAACAGATGTCGGGGAAGATAATTAATACCGCATCTTTGCTTAGCGCTATTGGTGTTCCTAACGCAGTTGCTTATGCTGCTACTAAAGGTGGAATAGCTCAGATCACAAAGTGTATGGCTGTTGAATGGGCGAAATATAATATTAACGTTAATGCCATAGCTCCGGGGTATTTCAGGACTCCGCTAACAAAACCTCTTCAAGATGATCCAATAAGATCATCACAGATACTTAGCAGAATTCCTATGCAACGATGGGGCGATCCTGATGATCTTAAAGGAATTGTTGTCTTTCTCGCATCAGAAGCATCAAACTATGTCACTGGTCAGATAATATTTGTTGATGGTGGATGGATGGCAGGATAGGCAATTTTTGTATAGTTTGTAGACATAGGAACAATATTGGATAAACAAGGTTGATAAAGTATTGTGAATTTTCTAAAAATTTGCATCACATAACTTTGTGAGGGAAAAAACATGGATATATACGATGAATTAGGCGTTAGAAAGGTTATCAATGGGATTGCAACAGTTACAGTATTAGGTGGGTCAATAATGCCGCCAGAAGTTGTAATGGCGATGATCTCTGCCTCTCGCAATTTCGTCAGCATAGATGATCTACAAAAGAAAGCCGGAGAAAAGATCGCTGAATGGACGCAAAATGAGTCAGCTTTTATATGTTGCGGAGCTGCTGCTGGATTAGCTTTAAGCACCGCGGCTTGTATCACAGGGACAGATCATGCAAAATGTTCAAGACTGCCATTCACCGAGGGCATGAAAAATGAAGTTATCATACATAAATTAAACAGAAATGGATATGATTTCGCTATCAGACAAGTCGGCACGAAAATAGTTGAGATCGGAACAGAAGCAGGGACAACGCCAGAAGATATGGAAAATGCCATAAACGAAAAAACAGCTGCTATATTTTATTTTTACAATATATCTCGTATGGGCGGTTTAGTTCCTCTTGAAAAAGCGATAGAAATAGCAAAAAGGAAAAAAGTGCCCCTCATCGTAGATGCCGCTGCTCAAATTCCGCCTGTTGAGAATCTGTGGCGTTTCACTCGTATGGGTGCAGATTTAGCCATTTTTAGCGGAGGAAAAGGTTTATGTGGACCTCAAAGTAGCGGACTGATAGTTGGAAGAAAAGACCTTATTGAAGCATGTGCATTGAACGCAAATCCAAGATGCTATATTGGACGACCTATGAAGGTTGGCAAAGAAGAAATTGTCGGACTTTTAACTGCGATAAGATGGTATCTAAACCTTGACCATAAAAAGCTAATGCAAACTTATGAAGATCAAGTTCAATATATCATTGATGAATTCTCAAATAACCCTTATGTGACAGCTAAACGCAACTTCCCAAGCGAGGCAGGACAACCGATGCCAAGAGCTGAGATAATCTTTGATGAAAACTCATTAGGGATAAGTTGTGATAAAATAATGGCACAACTAAGAAATGGAGAACCAAGCATTGAATTAGCCAGAGCTGGTGCAAACTCAATCTTTGTCAATCCACAGACATTATCAATAGGTCAAGAAAAGATAATAGTCAAAAGGATCAAAGAAATTATAAGTAACCCAATGAATAATGAAAAATAATACCACTTCCTAATTAAAACGCATTATTAATATTGTTATTCTAAGTGAAGCGAAAAATCTTCTTGAGATGCTTCACTCCGTTCAGCATGACAAACCATTATTCAGCATAAAAAACCATTATGCCAATTTAATTTTGTTATTTTGAACAAAGCAAAGAATCTTCTTTCCACTCAAAATGATGTAATTGAACTAAGAAATGGTATTACTCAAAATATTTGCCGAAGATAATCAGTCCGTTTGATAAATAGTCACATTTACTCTTACATTGATATTACTTGGATTATCGCATATAAATTTTACCTTGTTAATGCCTTTGTCAAGATTTGGCACATTACCCTGAGGTTTTATCTCCTTTATTAGTTCACCTTTTTGTCCGTAAAGCTTACAATCGGATATAGAATTAAATTCAAGATATGACCCGCTTTCTATTTCAACAGGAAAAACAATAGTATCATCGCCAATAGTGATAGCAGGATTAATAATCTTACAAGTTACTAATGGCAAAGCTTTAATAGGTTTTATCTGGCATTTTACGGTCTTTCCCGCGGGAATGTTATTGAACCATAAATTGAGCGATTCTATGTTATTGTAATTTACTGAC
This sequence comes from Candidatus Poribacteria bacterium, assembly GCA_011334435.1. GTDB lineage: Bacteria > Poribacteria > DTPJ01 > DTPJ01 > DTPJ01 > DTPJ01. Next base: position 3,259 of record DTPJ01000319.1, read on the forward strand.
TCACGATAGATTGAATATATTCCACCATAGGGCCACGAATACTGGGCATAACGTTCGCCTTCTGGTTCTATTAATTCAAAATAACGCCAACCGACAAA
>DTPJ01000671.1 GCA_011334435.1 Candidatus Poribacteria bacterium
CCGATTTCTCAAAGAATCATGAATCTGGGGCTATATGGCTTGCACAATGGAAGGCTGGGGCGGATTGGAGTTTTAAGGGTGTTATTGATGATGTCGGCGTATTTAGCGCCGCATTAAGCGATATGGATATTAAAACAATAATGTCAAACGGACTTGATAAAACGATAGTCAGTGCAAGTGTCTCTCCCAGTGACGAAAAACTAACATCAACATGGGGACAGATCAAATATAGGTTGCCTTAGCTTTGGGATAGAGACGATAAAATGAAAAAGGGCTGTACCTTATAGAAGAGTTATTAATTATATAAATTGTTAACGCCAAGATTAGACCTTTCAGATTTTACTTGACAAACGCATTTATTAATGATATAATTAATTAATAAAATAAATATTTAGATAAGAAGAACTTTATAGACAAATGAGCGGTTAGTGTTTATAAGATAAAATTATTTAGTGTTAAAAAGTTTTCACATTTTTGGGATATTATCTCGTCATATATTTATGAGGAGGAAAATTAATGAAAAAATTAATTAATTTAGAGGAATATGATAAGCCGATTCGTAGGATTGCAGCGAAATTGTCCCATGGCGATAGGTTTTTAGCAGAGGAATTAGTAAGTGAAATGTATATCAGCATTTTAAGTTCAGAGGAAGGGAAGAGTATGGCATTATATCTGCGAGAAGCCAAATTCAGAGCCATTGACTACATTAGGTCAAGGAGTAGGAATTATTCATACGGAGGAGTTATTCAACATATATCATTGGAGGCAATGGAAGAAGCAGGGATACAGATAGACACGGAAGGTCGGGTCTATGAGCCTGAAAAGCGGAATTCGGTTATCATTTATGATGGGGTTTCAGAAGATGAATTTTAATAGGGTTCAGGATTGAATGATATTGGGAAGTTGGGGATATGACAACACGGTATGATAGGGAAAGGATACATAGGCTTTTTTTGAAGGAGAGGGGAAATATCCGAGCGGTAATGGGGTATAAAGGGACGCCGAAATCTCCCAATACAATAAGGCGATATGCAAAAGAGGGTAGATGGCACGAGGAATTATTAGGTAATTTAAAGAGCGAAAAAGGTAGCGGAAATAAATGTAAAAGAAAAAATGAAAATAGCAATAAGGGGATGGTAGATATAAGCAAATTAGAGCAGATTAAGGAAATAATATATGAATTTCTCGTGCCAAGCACTTCAGAAAGAATTAAGACATTAATTTTGAGACCGAAGACTTATTCAGAAGCGATTAAATGTTATCTTGAAGTAGATTCTAGGATTGACGAGAAGAGAGAAAAGCTTTCTAACTCAAATTTTGGTAAATGGGAGGAGATAATTCGGCAAATAGGTGCAGAAGAGGACATTGGAAATAGAGGACATTAGAAATTATTAAGGTGATCGCATTTTTAATATAGATTATGGTCAGGGGTAAGTTCCATAAGGGAGAAAGAGTATTGGCGATTGACAAGCGAAAATGGTTTAAGATTTCTGGATATGAACCACATTCGGGTCAACTACTATTACATAATAGCAAAGCAAGATTCAAGGTTGTTGTGGCTGGTCGGAGATGGGGAAAGTCACTCCTTGCGGCAAAGGAAGCTGAGGTTATGGTATTAATGCCCAATACTAGGGGTTGGATCGTTTCAAAGACATACGATCTTGGGGAAAAGGTATTTCGTGAGATATATAAAACTCTAATACATAAGTTCAAGTTTGAGACGGTGAGAAAGAGTTATTCACCCAAGAGCGGATCAATGTATTTGGAGTTTCCGTGGGGTTCGGTTGTAGAGGTAAAGTCAGCAGAGCATCCAGATAGTCTTGTAGGCGAAGGTCTTGATTGGTTAGTTTTTGATGAATGTGCGTCCTGTAAAGGGATCATCTGGGAGCAATATTTAAGACCGACGTTAAGCGATAAAAATGGATGGGCTTTATTTATTACGACGCCGAGGGGTTATAACTGGCTTTATGATCTTTGGAAACGAGGTAATAGTCCTGACTATCCAGAATGGGAGAGTTTTCACTTTCCATCATGGAGCAATCCACACCTTCACAGTGATGATATAGAGGAAGCTAAAAGGAGTTTAAGCAAAGAGGCATTTGAGCAAGAATATGGCGCTGAGTTTACATTTTTATCTGGGCAGGTATATAGTGACTTTGATCCATCTGTTCATGTAATTCCTGATGATAAATTGAACATTGATCCGGAATGGCGAAGGTTTAGAAGCATTGATTTTGGATATGAAAATCCGTTTGTATGTTTGTATATTGCAGTGGACCCAGAAGACCGAGTGATAATATATGATGAATATTATCAAAGACATAGGACTGTGGAACAACATGCGGAGAGGCTTATAGAAGAAGAGAAGAAGACGAGGTTAATGATGCAATCTGCATTAGGAAAGAATGTTAAAGATGTCTATGAGTGGACGACTTGTGATCCGTCAGCAGCATCAGCAAGAGCTACCTTAATGGAGAAAGGCATTGTAACCATTACTTCTAGGTCAAGTATTGAACAGGGACTTGAACTTGTTAGACAGCAATTAAAGGTGAGAGCAGATGGAAAGCCAGGTTTATTGGTGAGCAGTAGATGCGTTAATACGATTAGAGAATTTAACCTTTATTCTTATCCAGAATCTAAGTGGACAGAGGAGCCAGAAAAAGAGAATGATCATGCAATGGATAGTCTCAGGTATTTTTTAACTCAGTGGCGCAAGGGGTATATATCTCAGAAGATAGCAGTTTGGGCATAATGAAGGGGAAAAGGTTGAGTGAAGATTCTTCGCTTCGCTCAGAATGACATTATTTCAGAATGACATTATTAATGATGTGTTTCAATTGAGAAATGGTATCATATTAAATTTGAAGATGAGTTCAGAAGGAGAGGTCAATAAATTTTTAAAGATATTTAGGAGGATTCTGGATGTTAGATGATTTGTTAGATATAGTGGTAAAATTAGCTGTTCCAACAATTTCGGCATTCGCTATTATATTGGTGAAGAAGGGCTGTCAAATTATATCCAAGAAATTAAATGTAGACGTAAGTGCGAGAGAATGGGAACTTATAGAAAGGATAGTAGAAGAAGCAGTGCGGGCGGTTGAAGAGGATAGCAGGATGAGGAATTTATCGTCAGATGACAAGGAAGAACTTGCTTTGGCGAGGATCAGGCAATCATTTGATAAAGGTTCTGTAGATCCATACGAAGAGTCTATAATTAGAACAAAGGTAAGAGCCTGTGTCAATAGACTTTATAACCAAAATAAAGTAAGGAATTAATGCCAATTCTGACATTAGCCCAAAAACAACTGGAATATTAAGGGATATGGAAGTTACAAAAATAGCATAATTATA
>DTPJ01000785.1 GCA_011334435.1 Candidatus Poribacteria bacterium
GAATTCCTGATTGATAAAAAATCAATAGACCCATCAGAATATCCTGAACTGATAAAAACTCTCAGATCGGGGGTTTTATGCAACGGCGCCCAATTAGTAAACGACAATGGCACTTACAAAGTAATAGGCGATCCTACCGAAGGTGCAATATTAACCGCTGCTGCAAAGATCGATCTTTCAAAAAAACAATTGGAAGAAAGCTGTCCATTTGAAGAGGAAATACCCTTTGATTCTGAGCGAAAGAAAATGACTATAATACGCAGAGATAACGGTAAATTCGTTGCTCATATCAAGGGAGCGCCTGATATTCTTTTAGCTAACTGCACTAAGGTTGAGGAAAATGGGACTATCAAAAGCCTTGATGATAGCAATATCCAAAAAATATTAAAAACTAACGATGATCTTGCAAATCAAGCTATGAGAGTTTTAGGGATCGCATATAGAGTCTTTGAGACCGAGCCAATCGCTTATGATAGCGAATCCATTGAAAAAGATTTGATATTCTTAGGTCTTGTCGCAATGATCGATCCTCCAAGAGAAGAGGTAAAAGAGGCAATAAAGAAGTGTAAAACAGCTGGCATAAAAACTGTTATGATAACTGGCGACCATAAAAGCACAGCAGTAGCAATAGCAAAAGAACTCGGTTTTTTTGATGAAGAATCAGAAGCCCTTACTGGTGCAGAGCTTGATCAGATGAGCGATAGCGATTTTGAAAAACATATAGGACGTATTCCTGTTTATGCTAGGGTTTCGCCAGAACATAAACTGCGAATAGTCCGCACAAGAAGACGACTTGGTGAAGTTACAGCGATGACAGGAGATGGAGTTAACGATGCCCCCGCAGTAAAAGAGGCAGATATTGGTATCGCTATGGGAATAACTGGAACTGATGTCACAAAAGAGGTTTCAGATATGGTAATTACAGACGATAACTTCGCATCCATAGTTTCCGCTGTTGAAGAAGGCAGAGGAATTTATGATAACATACGAAAATTCGTCCACTATTTGCTTTCATGCAACGCAGGTGAAATCTTGGTAATGTTTATTGCGTCATTATTTGGCTGGGCTTCTCCTTTATTGCCGATACAAATACTCTGGATAAATCTTGTAACTGACGGTTTTCCAGCACTTGCACTTGGAGTTGACACCGTCGATCCAAATATAATGAAAAGATCACCAAGATCACCTAATGAACCTGTTTTAACTAAAAAAAGCGGAATTACATTAGTCTTGCAGGGAGCATTTATAGCATTTTGTAGCCTTTTCGCTTACCAAATAGCACTTTTAAGACAACCTGATAACCTATCGCATGCAAGAACTTTGGCATTCTTTGTGCTTGCATGTAGTCAACTATTCCACTCATATAACTGTCGTAACGACCGTGAGTCGCTATTTAAGATTGGACTATTCACAAATAAAAAGCTCGTCTATGCCACATTAGTATCATTTATATTGCAGACTGCGGTTATATATATTCCATTCTTCCAAAAGGTGTTTAAAACTGAACCATTAAGCCCAACAGAATTGGGATTTGTGATTCTTATCTCTTCACTCCCACTTTGGGCTATGGAGATTATAAAAGTCATAATCAGAGCTAAGAAATAATATCATTTTCCAATTGAAAAACATCATTAATAATGTCGTTCTGAACGAAGTGAAGAATCTTCTTTTCGCTCAAAATGACTTAATTGAATTAAGAAATGGTATAATTATTGAAAGAATCTATAATTTTTACTAATTAATACCTAACTGAATTAATTTTTATATTATTCCGATTCGTCGTTAATAGTTAGGTCCCTTTTATCTTTCATAGAGATAATCTTATAATCTTCTATATGAAGATCAGGGTCCTCTTCTACGTCAATCTTCATTTTAAGTGCATATTCAAGGTCTTTTATTTTTTTGCCATATTCATCCATTAAACTGAAAGCAACGGGTGGACTTGCTAAGACCTTTATATGCTTTTCTTTATATCTATTGTGTATTGTCTTAATATCTCTAAGTATAGAAATGCTTGTTGAATCAGTTGAGAGAACAACGCCATCGCCTTGACAGTATGGACATGGTTGACAAAACATATTGATAAGGCTTGGTCTAGTTCTTTGTCTTGTCATCTCAACTAATCCGAGTTCTGTAATTTGAAGTATATTTGTCCTTGATCTATCTCGTTTAAGGGCTTCCTCTAAGGTTTTTAAGACTTTGGTCTTATGTTCTTCTTTATCCATATCAATAAAGTCTATTATTATAATTCCGCCTAAATCCCTCAAACGTAGTTGTCTTGCAATTTCGGCAACAGCTTCTAAGTTAGTTTTCAGTATTGTCTCATCGGCATTTTCTTTGCCAACATATTTACCAGTATTGACGTCAATTGAAACCAAAGCCTCTGTCTGGTTTATGACTATATGTCCGCCAGATTTAAGCCATATCTTTTGACGAAGAGCTTTTTTTATTTGTTTTTCTATGCCATAAGCTTCAAATATAGGCTCATTTTTATCATATAGCTTAACTTTTGGTTTTAATGAAGGCAGAAGGTTATCTAAGAATTCAAGAATTCTATTATATTCGTTCTTTGAGTCAATAACAAATTGCGAAACATCTTGGGTGAAAACATCACGAATAACTCTGAATATTAATCCTAAATCTTCATGGATTAAACATGGGGCAGAGGAATTTTGAGATTTTTTATTTATCTGTTCCCAGTGTTCGGTGAGAAACTTCATATCCGATAGAAATTCTTCTTCCCCTTTATTTTCTGCTGCTGTTCTAATTATAAATCCTTGATTTTTATTTGGTCTTATACGTTCAACTATTTCTTTAAGCCTTTGTCTTTCAGTTTCGCTTTCTATTTTTCTTGATACGCCGATATGCTCTACTGTGGGCATATAAACCAAGTAGCGTCCTGGCAATGTGATATAAGCAGTAACTCTTGGACCCTTTGTGTCCATAGGCTCTTTATCAATCTGAACAAGGATTTCCTGACCCTTCTTTAATAAGTCCCTTATAGAAGGTTGTTCTCCTTTCTTTGTCTCACCACCTTTTTTAGATGTCCCTTTTTCCTCAACAGCAATTGAATTCTCAAACTCCTCAAATTCTTCAAGATGATGTGTAATGTCAGAAACATGAAGAAAGGCATTTCTATCCAAACCAATATCCACAAAGGCAGCTTGCATTCCGGGCAGAACGCTTGTCACCCTGCCTTTATAGATGTTACCGAGAATATATCTCTCACCCTTTCTTTCAATAGAAAGCTCTGCTAAAACCTTGTTTTCTAACAAAGCAGCCCTTGTTTCATACTCGTCATCGCTTACAATTATTTCCTTTAACATAACCTTTTACTCCAATTTTGA
>DTPJ01000281.1 GCA_011334435.1 Candidatus Poribacteria bacterium
TAATGCACCCGCATATATACCAAAGCCCGCTTTTTCTCCTTATGAAGCGATAAAGATGATACTTGATTCTCATGGCATACCTGTCTTGGCACATCCAGGGATGCTGAAACAAGATGTCCTTGACGAACTTATTTCGTATGGGATTATGGGAATTGAAGCATATCATTCTTATCATTCAAATCAAATCACCGATTATTACCGCGATATAGCAATAAAAAATAAACTTTTAATAACTGGCGGATCGGATTTTCATGGATTTGAAAATAGCAAAAGGGTATTGGGCGACGTAAGGTTACCTTATGAATATGTAGAGAAATTAAAAGAGGCAATTGTCAGCTCAAAATAAGGTTATTAGCCCGATTACGTCATTTTGAGCGAAGCGAAAAATCTTTTTTATATTCTAATAGCTTTTATATAAAAGTATAAAATAGTTGTTGAAATATAAAATAGTTATTATATAATAGATCAGTGAGGAGTGTGATGCTAATGGAAAAGAAATTTTTTAGCACAAAAGAGGTCGCCCAAATGTTAGATGTTACAACAATGTCAATCAATAGATGGATACATTCAGGAAAATTACGAGCTTACAAGTTTAGTCAAAATGCCTATAGAATTAGTCGAGAAGATTTAGAAGAATTTATTGAAAAAAGTGCGACAATACCTAAGGGTTATATAATAAAACCAAAAAATACACGAAAGTTTTCTATAATAGGATTAATCAATGATACTAGAATTACCGACGAAGATATTGACGAGGTAGTAGATGAATGGAACAAATTAGGATCACATTAGATACGCATACATTGATTTGGTCTCTTGATGAAAAATTGAACTATAAACTTTCAGAACAGGCAAAACAAGCTATATTAAGTGCTGAAGCACATGGGATTATTTTTATTCCTATAATTGTTTTGCTTGAGATGCTAAGGATCATAGAAAAAGGAAAATCTAAATTACCTTTTGACAAAATTGTAAATGGATTAGTAAATAGTGATAACCATCAGATAATACCTTTGGACATTGAATTATTAGACATTGTTAAAACAATACATGGGCTTGAGTTACACGATAGATTAATTCTCGCAACAGCGATATACACAAACAGTGTTCTTGTTAGTAAAGATCGGGAAATTCAAAAAACAGGTATAAATGTTATTTGGTCAGTGAATGAATAATATGCAAAAGACATTTCACATAATAACTTACGGATGCCAAATGAATAAATGCGACTCAGAAGTGCTTGCTAGCCTTCTGGTAGAAAATGGCTATTCCTATATTGATGATTTTCAAAAAGCGGATATATTATTATTGAATACATGCTCAGTTAGAGATACCGCAGAACGCAAAGTCTTGGGAAGATTAGAACGATTAAAGCAGGTAAAAGAGAAAAAACCTGATATGATACTCGGAGTCTGTGGTTGTATGGCTCAAAGCTGGGAAAAAGAATTGTTGAAAAGATTTCCGTATATTGATATTATATTAGGAACTAACAGATTGATTGAGTTGCCAAATCTCATAAGGGAAAGGCTCAATTCTGGCGTTTCTGCTATTGATGTTTTAGAAATGCCATCTAACGGGGAGATAATACCTAAGGTTAGAGAAAGCAAAGTTACCGCATGGGTTACTATTATGCACGGATGCAACAACTTTTGCAGTTATTGTATTGTCCCCTATGTTAGAGGGCGTGAACGTAGCAGAAGCAGTGAAAGCATCCTTCAAGAGATCAAAAAACTTGGAGAATCAGGATATAAAGAGGTTACGTTACTTGGTCAAAATGTAAATTCCTATGGATTTGATTCAGATGAGAAAATAGATTTTGCCGATCTGCTCGCTTTGATAGATGCGAATTCCCCCGGGATTGAAAGGATAAGATTTACAACATCACATCCAAAAGACGTATCATCAAAATTGATTGATGCGATGGGAGAATTGCCGAAAGTATGCAATCATTTTCATCTACCAGCACAGGCAGGATCAAATAATATATTAGAAAAGATGAACCGAGGCTATACCCGCGAACATTACATCAATTTAATTGATAAACTGAGGGCAAAAGTGCCTGATATATCAATCACAACGGATTTGATAGTCGGTTTCCCGGGCGAAACAGAAGAGGATTTTCAAGATACACTTGATCTTGTCAGGCGAGTTGAATTTGATGTAGCTTTCTGTTTTAGATTCTCCCCGAGGAGAGGAACACCTGCTGCAAAGATGGATGGTCAGCTTCCAGAAGAAGTTAAAATGCGAAGATTATATGAACTATTGGAAATTCAGGACAAGATCAGTATAGAGAAAAATCGGGCGATGATCGGACAAATACACGAGATACTCGTTGAGGGACAAAATCCAAAAGATAAATCACAGCTTTCTGGTAGAACAAGAAATAATAGGATCGTCTTTTTCACAGGTGATATTGATCTGATAGGTCAATTAGTCACTGTTGAAATCACTGATGCTGGCAATTGGTCGCTTCGTGGTGAATTATGCTCATAATGGAGGGGAAAAATGACCTTTAGAAATATGATTTTCTTGTTTTTGAATATTGTTGCTATTTTAATAATTGCCTATTCTTCCATCGCAGAAGAAAAAGACCTTAATATTAGCAAGGAAGATGAACTCTTTCAGAAATGCAAAACCTCTTATACAAACAAGAATTTTGCCGAAACAGGTCAGTTGATAAGGGATTTTCTCTCTCAATACCCTCAAAGTAATTATCTTACTGAGATATTGTTCATTCAAGCAGGCATTCAAACAGACGTTAATACCGCTATTAAAATGTATAAAGACATTATCCAAAAATACCCAGATACTAAATGGGCAGGAAGGTCTAATTTTCAACTCGCTCAGATATATTATTTACAGGGCAAATACAACGAATCTGCAGAATGTTATCGCGAGGTAATTGTGCGTTATCCTGACGATGAATCCTATTGGCAGGCGCGTTATTGGCGATGTAAAAGCCTTATGGCAAAAGGTGACTATGACAGTGCAATATACGCATTAAATTCGTTAAAGGAGATTGGCAATAAAAACATAGAACCTGATGCGATATTGCTTTCGTTAGGCGAATGTTATATGGCTAAAAAGGAATATGATAAGGCAGAGGTGACATTCAAATTTTTGATTGACAATTATCCAGAAAGCAAATGGTTACCTGCGAGTTACTTTTTGCTTGCGGGTTGTTTTCAAAATCAGGGCAAAACTGACGAGGCAAGGGCTATGTATCGCAGGATAACAGAAAGCTATCCGCAATCAATAGAGGCAAAACAGGCTAAAAAACAACTTGATTCGCCTATGCCAATACAGATAAGTCAAATAAGCGATAAAAAAGCTTCTCCTCA
>DTPJ01000206.1 GCA_011334435.1 Candidatus Poribacteria bacterium
CCTCTTTGCCGAAAGCCTTATAAGCATTTTTTACCTCTTCGTAAGTCTCTCTTGCGCCCTGAATACTGAAAAAGTCCCGTGTTGTGGACATTATCAATATAGGCTTTGGCGCTCTTATTTCAAGCAAATCTGCATGGTCAATACTGTTAGCGATCCCATGATAAAGATTCTGTTCTGCGTCCTGAGGACCGATTGACTCTAAAAGCCTTCTAAATCCCGTAATATAACACTCAGGGGCAGACGCATAGACTCTATCATCAAAAGCGGAAATATAAGTAGTAAGCGTCCCTCCGCCAGATATGCCATTAACTCCTATCCTGCTTATGTCCACTTCGTCACGAGTTGCTAAATAGTCAATCGCCCTTATGCCGTCCCATAACCTATAACGGGCAAAGGAGTTGCCAGAGAGAAAACATTGTGTCCCCATATAAGAATGCTCACATGTTGACCAACCGATGCGAGACCTGCCCTTTTCTGGATCAAAATATTGCAACCTTTCACCTTGACTGATCGGATCATAAGTCAATACGACAAAGCCTTTTTTGACAAAGTTAAGTATGACCGTCTGATAAAGTTGTCCTCTGAAACCGTCGTCTGAATGCCCAATAGGATTTAATATCACAGGAGCTTTACTTGTCAGTCCATCTGGAATAAATAAGCAGGCGGTTACATAAAAATCTGGTCTGGATTCATATATTATCTTTTCCAATCTATAACCATTTTTCTTAATAACGCCAACTATTTTTGGATTTAATGGATTTTTTTCTGGAAAAGGTCCAACAATATCCATTAATATTTTTTTGACTTCCTGTTGCCTTTTAATCCATTGACCCTCTGTTTTCAACGTCGCTATCTTTTTTCTTCTATCTTTGAGAAGTTGGAAAGCCTGTTCGCTTATATGGTGATAAAGCATGTTTTGTGCGTCTGTCCATCGCTTCCAACCTGACAAAACCGAGAATTCCTCTTGTGTTATAGCCATTTTATTTCCCCCTAACTATTTACTTTGATAATCCCTATATGATCAGAAGTAATTCTGCCTATAATTGCACTTGCCAATGAGTTGGATTCTTGAAGTGATCTCACCAATTCATCGCTTTTCTCCTCAGATACAGATATTAACAATCCGCCAGATGTTTGGGCATCGCAAAGTATCATCTGTTGTTCATAAGAGATGTCATTCCAGATTATATGATCGTTTAGATATTCATGATTTCGTATCGTTCCAGCAGGTATGATAAGGTCATCGGCGAGTTTTAATACTCCTTCAATCAAAGGTATTTTTTCAAAGCTAATCTCTGCACCTACCCCACTACCAGAAACCATCTCGTATAGATGCCCTAAAAGCCCAAATCCAGTTACATCTGTGCAGGCATTTACTCCAACTTTTATCATAATTTCCGCAGATAATTTATTTAGCTTGCTCATAACCTTTATTGCCATCTCTGCGGACTCTGCTTCTGCAATGTCCTCTTTCATCGCAGTTGTAATTATGCCAGTCCCTATCGGCTTAGTCAGAACGAGGACATCTCCCGGCTTTGCTGATGAATTTTTGATTATTTTATCTGGATGGACTAATCCTGTTATGACCATGCCATATTTCGGCTCGTTATCGTCTATGGTATGACCGCCTGCGATCGTTATGCCTGCTTCTTTTGCCTTATCTGAACCGCCTTGTAATATCTGCACAAGGACGTCAATCGGCAATTTCCCGACAGGAAAACCTGCAATATTAAGCCCCATAATCGGCTTTGCACCCATAGCGTATATATCGCTGATGGCATTTGCTCCTGCGATACTGCCGAAAGTGTATGGATCATCTACGATAGGCGTAAAATAGTCAACCGTTTGGACAACCGCTAAATCGTCGCTCAACTTATAGACTGCGGCATCATCTGACTTTTCATAGCCGATTATTATGTTTGGATCATATAGTCTTGGTATTTGATGCAAAACTTGCATCAGGTCTTTTGGACTCAGCTTGCATGCTCAGCCAGCACCATGACTAAATGAAGTCAGCTTAATCTTTTTATTGGTCATATTAATAACACCTTGATTTTTAGGAGTGTCACATTAAACCTTCACTTGCCAATAATTGTCGTCTTTTGATAACGTAAAGGATTTTGATAAGTCTTGGACAATAACGTTGTATGTCCCAAGAAATCCACAAAAACTGAACTCACCATTAGCGTCTGTTCGTCCTGTTGTTTGTGTCCACCATTCGCCTTTGATCATCTGCATAAGTTTTTCGTATATTGGCTTTGGTGATAGGTCTTTACGGACTAATCCAGCTGGCGCTCCTTGCCATCCGCCGTCCATAAAATCCCACCAAGTTATAGCGGAAACTGCTTGATGGCTGAAAAGCAAACGATAAAATTTTTCTACATATTCCAATTGGCTTTTCTCGCCCTCTGTTGTGCTATCCCAATCTTGATGATATTTATGCCAATCGTCATCTATTTTTAAGTGTCCGCTCAGAACAGTCAATTCAGTAAAATGTAATGGGACGCCAAAACGTTTATATGTCTCGCATACTTCCCAAGCACGTTGGAACGTCCAAGTCCCCTTGTGCATGTGGCTTTGAATGCCGATCGCATGGAAAGGCTTATTAGCGGATTTAAGCTTTTCTAACTGCTTTTCATAGCTTGGGGATATATTAAAGTCATTGACCAATAGAGTTGCCTTTGGGTTAGCGGAGTTAGCCCAATCCAAAGCTAATCCTACACAGACATCATCGCCGAATTTTTTTACCCATCTACCAACGGGATTGTCAAACCTCGCAGAGACAGTCGCCTCATTTATCACATCCCAAATATCAACAAGACCCGCATAATGTTTGACGATGTCTTTAACTCTGTTGCTTAATCTGTCCTCTAATACAGTCAAATCTGTTGGCGCCCATGCGGGAACTGTCTCATGCCAGACGAGTGGATGTCCTTTTGTCGTTATGTTAAGTTCTTGACAACGTCTCGCCATCCAGTCTAATCTTTCGTAATTCGGCTTGTCTTTTTCACGCTCAAAACCGCTCCAATAAAAGGGCAATGTCGCATAATTCAATAATGCAGAGAATTCACTTTCATAGGTTTCATTCATTTTATCGTCTTTATATTGTCCAAGTTGAAAGATATTACATCCGAAAAGAAAAGCATGTTTTGTCTGTTGGATTTTCACCTCCGCATTGGATATAGGATTGCCTGATGGATCGGTCACTTTAATAGTAACATCTGCCATACGATTACTTTTTATCCGCTCATCAGCACTTTCAAAAATTTCTTGTTCTGTCTGCATAATCATATTCTCCAAATTTTATTTGAAAGTTTTAAAATTCTACTCTTA
>DTPJ01000113.1 GCA_011334435.1 Candidatus Poribacteria bacterium
AGTATATTGTTTGTATTCAGTGTCTATTTTCCGAGTTATTCTGTGGCTAAATTATCTAAATTACCCTTGCCTTGACTTTGAATTGCATTCTTCTGATCTTTGCCTAAAATTTGAATTACACTCGATCCTCAGGATAGTCTTGACTTGTTATACGCTTGCATGTTATAAGTAGCAATGATAAATAACTCATTCGTAGCGGTCCATAGCAATTCAAAGAATAGGATTTAAAAGATGAATAAGGAAAGAAGAAGATTTTTAACCGAAATCGCAGCAATAGCTGGAGTTGCAACAATTGATGGTTTCGGACTTTTAAGAGCTTCTTATGCCTTTCAAACCAATCAACAACAGAATGTCTCCATACCAAGCCAAAATATAAAGGATTATCCTCATATTACTGATATTATATCATCAAAAAATCTTGAGCCTTATTTCCCTCTCATAGTCTCTGCATGCTCGGATACTCAATACAATTATTTATCTGAAATACCCTTTCTTATTGAGTTAGAAGTGTGCAAGATGTGGAAAGAGTCGCTTTTTGAATGGGATGCGATCTCTATTGTCGGTGCTGGTGGATTACAGCAATTAATGGATTTTACAGCGAGAGGCGATCTTAACTTAACTGTTGTATCAAGTCCTGAACTTATAGAGTTAAATAACTCCATTTCAGAATATACAAAAATACAAAAAGAAATATCATCAAAAAGACAATCGTTATATACATTAGTTGAATCTGGTAGTGGCAATCTAACGAAAACTGCAATTGATAAGATTAATGCTATCCGAGCGGAAATGTCAGCTTTGGAAATAAAGAAGGATAAAGCCTATAAAAGGCTGAAAATCGCAAAAGATGCCTATGCTGATAAAATAAGGTCAATTAAGCGAGAGGAACTCGGACAATTTGATGGTAGATTTGTCCCAGAATTAGCAATTCCAGCAGGCACAAGGTATCTTGCAAATATAATATTAGAATGCAAGTCATATTTTGGCGGTCCTATTGAAATGAACGTTTGGAGAGGTGTAGCTGCCTATAATTGCGGTTTAGGCAGAACAAAAGAATGGAACGGATTGCCATATATTCGTGAAACTGTTTTATATACGAGGGATATTCTTTATAATCTCACAAGGATGTTAGAGCTAAAATATGCCTATTCTACTGGCGATAGCGATCTGATCGCTAAAACAAAGCGAAAAATGGGCGTATAAAAACAGACATTACTCAGAAATCTGACAAATCAATATCAGATTTTTGAGAAATTAAATCAAATAATCAATTAAAGGTTACATAGATAGGTTAACGTTCTAACCTTTAACTTTCAACCTTTAACTTTCAACCTTTAACTTTTAACCTTTAACCTCTATAAAATTTAGGCACATTAATTGCTATACTTTTTCAATGTAGAAAATTGCTACTTTAATGTCAAGTGTGTTATAAATGAAATCTACTTGAAAAAGGAGTGATCATTGTGCAAAGGGTATTTCTGTTATTATTTTTTATAATTTGCATTTTCTCAATATTTATTTCAAATGCGTTATCAGATGGAATACTCATACCTATCCCGCCAGAGCCTCGCCCTATAATATTGCCACAGATAGCTATAAAATATCACAAGGTCAACGTTGATATAGACAATCAGATAGCTACCACAAGTGTTGATCAAGTATTCATTAATGAATCTCCATTTCAGATAGAGGCAACATATATTTTCCCTTTGCCAAAAGACATCTCAATAAGCGAATTCATAATGTATGATGAGAGCGGAAAGCCACTTAAAGCTGAGCTTTTAAATAGCGATCAGGCGAAGAAAATATACGAGGATATTGTCAGACAGATGAGAGACCCTGCAATCCTTGAATATATGGGAACAGGGGCATTCAGGGCAAGGATATTTCCGATCTTACCGCACAGTGAAAAACGGATACAACTGCAATATTCCGAAGTATTGCCTTATGATTCGGGCATCTGTAAATATAGCTATCCATTAAATACAGAGAAATTCTCCTCAAAACCTCTGAAAGAAGTGAAAGTGGAAGTCCAACTGAAATCCAACATACCTATTAAAAGTTTATGGTCTCCATCACATGAAGGCAGTATAAAGGTTGATAGAGAAGGCGACAATTTCATAAAAATATTATATGCAGATGAGAACAAACTTCCTGATAAAGATTTCGTCATTTATTACACAGTATCCTATGACGACGTTGGACTAAGCCTTTTGACTTATAAAGAAAGAACAGAAGACGGTTTCTACGTTTTTATGACCGCGCCAAAACATGAGGTATCGCCTGATGAAGCGGTAGGGAAGAATGTCATATTTGTCTTTGACACATCTGGAAGTATGCAGACCAACGATAAGATAGGTCAAGCAAGGAAAGCCCTTGAATTCTGTGTCAGTAAGCTAAATAAGCAGGATAATTTCAATATAATTGATTTCAGCACTGCTGTTAGAAAATTTAAGCCATCTCCAGTATCCGCAGGAAGCGACGAGATACAATCTGCGTTGAAATATATCAAAAGTCTTTCTGCAACTGGTGGGACTAACATAAATGACGCTCTGATTGAAGCAATAAATCAATTATCGCAAGCAAAAAATCCCCTAAATATGATCGTGTTCTTAACTGATGGACAGCCAACTGTTGGTGTAACAAATGAACAAAGCATAGTCAAAAACGTTTACTCAGCAAATAAGCTAAATGCCCGAATGTTTGTCTTTGGCGTGGGATATGATGTAAATACCCGTTTGCTTGATGAATTAGCTTATGGAAATCATGGCTTTTCATCTTACGTCAAGCCCGAAGATGATATAGAAGTCGTAGTTTCAGATTTCTTTGCAAAGGTTAGCAATCCTGTCCTTTCTGATCTAAAATTGGATTTTGGGAGTATAAACACATTTGACAGATACCCGCCAGAGTTGCCAGACCTTTTCGCAGGTTCGCAAATAAAGGAATTCGGGAGATACAGAGGATCAGGAAAGACAACAATAAAGCTTAGCGGAATAGCAGAAGGCAAACAAGCTGAATTTAGATACGATGCGGATTTTCCAGTAGAAAACACAGACAATAAATTTATCCCGAGGATATGGGCAACGAGAAAAGTCGGTTATCTGATAGATCAAGTTCGCAAAAATGGTGCCACTAATGAGTTAGTTGAGGAGATCAGGTCATTAAGCATTAAATATGGTATTGTCAATGAATACGTCTCAATGCTTATATTAGAAGATCAACCGCCTGTGCCTACAACATTTGCCAATCAATTCGCCGATAGCGTTGGTAAGTCCGCAGTGACCACAAGCACCGCGGTTAGAGAAGCAAAAGAATCTGC
>DTPJ01000648.1 GCA_011334435.1 Candidatus Poribacteria bacterium
CATACTGACAGCGTCGGCACCGATAATCCTAAGAAATCTATATTCCGCAGGTGTTTCAAGGTTAGGACCTGCAACCGCTACGATAACGCCTTTATGCACTTTTATTTTTTCATTCATAGCAATCTCGTAAGCGAGCTTTATCAGCTCAGGGGAATAGGCATCATACATATCAGGATATCGTGGACCTAAACTGTCATCATTTACGCCGATAAGAGGATTATCACCCATAAGATTTATATGGTCAGTGATTATCATAATATCCCCGGCATCTATGAAGGGGTTCATTGATCCAGCAGCGTTAGATATTATAAGGGTGTTAGCCCCAAGTGCCTTCATAACCCTGACTGGATAGGTTATTTCCTGCATAGAATAGCCTTCGTAATAATGAAGCCTTCCATTCATAACTACGACGTTTTTGCCGTTTATTTTGCCAATGACAAGTTCGCCAGCGTGTGTTATCAGAGTTGATGTAGGGAAATGTGGTATATCTTCATAGGGTATCTCTAATTTATCATTGACCTGATCAGCTAAAGCCCCTAAACCAGTTCCAAGAATTATGGCTATTTTAGGAACAGTATTGGTATGAGTTCTAATATATTTTATAGACTCATCAATCTTCGCCTTTAAATCCAGCATGATCATCCTCCATATTTATTTTAAGACTTAGGAATTTAACTATGCTTCTATTTCATCATCAGCAGATTTTATCTGCCTGCTCAATAACTCTTTATATCCCATAATATAACGCTCTTTTTGGTTTTTCAATCTCAAAACCTCTCGCTTATATTCTATCTCGTTAGTTTTAGCTTTCTCTATTATCTCATAAGCTTTAATTCGTGCTTGATCTAAAATTGGATTCAAATCCTTAAAATTTTTGAGATCAAAGACTTCTGTTACTTCTTTTTCTTTGGCTAATTGAGACTGCGCATTTTGAATTATTTGCTCGGCTTCTTTTTGTGCATTTTGAATTATCTGTTCCGCTTCTTTATGTGCGTTTTGGATAGTATCCTCTGCCGATTTCATATTTTGCCTTATTTGCTCAACTTCTAAGGCTTTTTCTTCTGCCTCTTTTGTAATTGCATTAGCCTTTTCTTGTGCTTGTTGGATTATCAATTCCGCCTCTTTTTCTGCACTTTTGCGGATATTGTCAGCATCCGCATTAGCTTTTTCAATTATTTCATTTGCAGTTTGTTCTGCTTCTTCTTGCTTGCGGGCATTAGCGATAGCATCATCAATAATTTTTTGGGCTTCTAATCGTGCTTGTTGTATTATATTCCTAGATTCCTTCTCTGCTTCCCTAATTTTTTGATTATACATATCTTCCGCCTGTTGAAGCATATCTTCTATGTTAACAGTATCATCAATATTGCTTGTTTTAAGCTCTAATTCTGCTATTTTCCGTTTAAGTTCCTCGTTCTCATTATAGAAAAACTCATAGTCTTCATAAATCTGATCTAAAAAATCTATGACATCATCAGGGTCTAATCCGCGAAAAGTCTTTTTAAACTCTTTATTTAAAATGTCATTAGGTTGGATCCGCATTAATATCACTCCTTGTAAGATAGCATTTTAATTAGATAAGTTCATAGCTTTGTTTAAGTTAGAAACATGAATAAAATTCTTTTGATGAATGCCCCGGCTATTTGTATTAAGATTATCGCTATAAGAGGCGAAAAATCAATGGGCAAATTTCCTGTGAATCTCCACATCATCTTCCGAATAGGATATAATATTGGTTCGGTAAGCCTATCCAAAGCCCTTACAATTGGATTATAAGGATCGGGGCTAACCCAAGAGATTATCGCCCTTACAATAATCAAGAAAGTGTAAATGTTAATGGCAAAATCAATGAACCTTATTATAAGGCTCAACTTATCTCTCCTTAATGTTTAGGTTGGTTTTATTTTTCCAACATTGAAGACTTAAAGCTTTAAGACAGTTGTTTTGAACGATTAGTTGCAGAGATTACTGCATCAATAATGGCAGAGCGGACACCTTTTTTCTCTAATTCATAAAGTCCGGCAGCGGTAGTCCCCCCAGGAGATGTAACCTTATTCTTCAGGACAGCAGGATGTTCATTAGTTTCAAGGAGCATTTTACTTGATCCAAAGACAGTCTGTGTTGCCATCAACAAAGAGTCTTGACGGCTTAATCCTAACTGCACGCCAGCGTCAGTAAGAGCCTCTATTATGAGAAAAACATAAGCAGGACCACTGCCACTTAAAGCGGTGACAACATCCATCAGTTTTTCTTGGACTATTATTGTTTTTCCGACAGCATTGAATATTTGCCTCGCCTTTTCCAAATGTCCGTCATTTGCATAAGAACCAGCACTTATTGCGGACATGCCCTCACCGACCATTGCAGGAGTATTAGGCATAACTCTCACAACAGGGGTTTCTGATGGTAAAAAGCTCTCAATTACAGAAGTAGATACTCCTGCTGCGATGGAGATAATCCACTTTGGACTAATAAGGCTATCAGAAATTTGAGGGAGAACGATTTTGACAATATCTGGTTTGACTGCAAGCAATATTATATCACATCTCTTTGCTAACTCTTGATTATTTTCCAAAGCATTAATACCTAAGTCAACTGCTAATTTTTCTAACTTTTTCTTATCTACATCGCTTGCATATATTAGACTTGGCATTATAAGTTTTGAGACTATTATACCTCTGAGCAAAGCCTCACCCATATTGCCGATCCCGATAAAACCTATTCTTTCGTCAATCAACAAAATACCTCCATGATAATCAGTAAACAGTGATCAGTAATCAGTGATCTGTTTGGATAGGGAAAAAAGACAATTTTCCTAACAATTAAAAGAATAATATCATAATATCAACAGAAATTTCAAGATTTTTTGTCTGAGCTTAGGACATGAGTTCGGACAATTTGTTATCCAATTAAATTATATAGGGAAATTCCTCTAAATCTGGGCTGGCAGGGGTAGGTTTTTTGTGTAAACCTTTGAAATATAAAAACGCTGTTTTTAAGCCATTTTTATATGTCACTCCTTCGGAGTTTAGATTTTTGTATTTTGCTTTTCTATAAATATTTTTCTATAAATATAACGTTCCTATCGGAGCTTGAAACGCATTTTTTAACTCAAAATTGTCCAAAATTTAGTTATCCATAATGACAAAAAAGATATGCTTTTAATTTCAAATTAATTTTCTTTTATTAAATATGATTCTAATTCTGCTTCTGTGATGAAGGTTTCTCCGCCTCTTGTCTGTTCATTTATAAATTTTATTATGCCGACATTTGGCGCCAACCATTGTTTGCTTATAGTATGATCCAA
>DTPJ01000753.1 GCA_011334435.1 Candidatus Poribacteria bacterium
TTCAACTTGCTTACATTCTCTATTATATTCTATAAAAAACTTCATTTCAACAGTAGTTTATCCAAATTTTCCCTATACACTTCAAAATTCTCACCTTCCATATTCTCTGGGTCAACATATTTAAGCCATAAAGCGTGGTCATGCCTTCCTCTTGTCATACCTCTACGACTGCCCATATTTCTGAAATCTGTCCCATTGAATACCACATCGCCATCTTGAAGGAATATGTATTGTCCTGCATATTGTTCCATCAACTCTTTTTCATGGTCGAGATAGAATAAAGCCTGTTCACAAGTAGTTTTACGCCAATTAGTGACAGTTTCTTGTGAATCAGGTTCATCGGGTCTAAAATCTGCAAGTGGACGATCAACTTCCGTCTGAAAATCAATTTCATTTAGATTTACAGTGCCAAACCCGTTTTGCTCTGCTATAAGTAGCGAGTTACGATCTCGCCTAAACGGTATCGTTGGCCAATCCGCTTTCGGATCATATCCCATCAGCCATGCTCCGCAGGCATCTGTGGCGATCACATGATCCCCTGCGATCAATGTATTACATATACGGGCTTCTCCGCCCCATTCTCTACGCGATTGTCCAGTTAAGGCATCTATTATATTTAGACATGGTTGCGTAATCATGCCAAGATCAACAAGCACATAAGGCAATCTTATTATGTGATGATAATATGTTCTTGGTCTATTGTGCGGAAGCATTGGAGGCAAGCCAAAAAGATTTTTTAAGCAAAGCGTTATACCCATAAAAGCATGATTTTTCATCTTTGCAACTGACACAACTGCATCAGCATCTGCTAAGCATGCACTCAGTTTGTATCTTGCGAACATCAATCCTCCGCCTGGCACTTCATAAATCTTAAATGGTGGTTCGTCAGAATTGACAAACTCAACGCCGAATTCATCAAGAATTGGTAGATAATTTATGCCTCTCATATCAGGCAATCTACTGGAATCAACATCTGTGGAGATGATCTTTGCAGAAGTGTTTTCTCTGAGATATTTCAAAACAGCGCGCATTACTGAATCGTCAACATGTTCTTGACGACGACCTTCAAAATACCTCAAATGATCGGGGTCCCATGCCATGTTGGTTTTAACAACGATCTTTTTTGCATTTTTAATCTTATTAACCGATCTATCTAATGGGTCAACAGCCCTGCATAATGACTCGTAAATCTCTTCATCAGAAGCACGATAATGACAATAAACCGCCCTAACAGAGTATTTTTTTGAATGATCCATAATGATCTCCATGTTCAGAATCTAAGCTTGTCAACATTAGATTTTTCGCCTATAATCAACAACGCACTATCATAAGGTATCCTGAAATTTGCATCCGGGATCAGATGAAAAGAATCAGAAAGGACATCTTTTACAGCTATAACCTCAACATTGTATTTATTACGAAGTTGAAGTTCTTTCAATGTCTTTCCTACAAACTTATCTGGCGATGCAATTGTCGCGATACTATATTCTGGTGCTAATGGGATATGTTCTATAAGATTTGGGTCTGTCAGCTCTTTTGCCAATCTTATAGCGACATCTTTTTCAGGATATATAATATCTGTAACGCCAATGGCTCTTAATATCTTCATGTGTTCTTCACTCATAGCCTTAGCAATAATCCGTTTCACCTTTAAGTCTTTGAGATGTAGTGTTGTCAAGATATTAGCTTCCATATTATCTCCAAGACCGACAATTACAGCATCAACCGAATCTTTGACAAATTCACTAAGCACATCTTTATCTGTTGCGTCGGCAATGACTGCATGCGTGACTTTATCCTTGATCTGATCGATCTTTTTTCTATTCATATCAATAACTAAAACTTCATTTCCGAGTTCAGCAAGAGTGATAGCTAAATTTGACCCAAAACTACCTACTCCTATAATTACGTATTGCTTCATAGATTAATTTTACTACCTCCAAATTATCTTTCACGTAATAAGTTTCCCTATTTTATCTCATCTGGCACATTGATAACTTTGACTTTATATTCAAACCCATCTAATCCTATTAAGGCGATTTTTTTCCCATCTGGTGACCATCGGGCTTCTAATGCGTCAGCGATCTTAATTGGATCGCCTGTGCCATCAGACCTTCTCGCATAAGCTATGTTACTTGATATAAATAAAATCCATTTGTCATCAGGAGACCAATCTGCATTTTCAGCCTTAGCAAAACCTTGACTGACATGAATAGCTTCTCCATTTCCATCAGCATTTATCACCCATACCCCAATTAAGCCATATCTGTTAGATTGAAATAATATCCGCTTTCCATCATGTGACCATTGAGGCAAAGTATCTTCCGACAGGTCAGAGGTAATTTGTATCGCTGGATTTGTGCCATTTGAATCTACCACCCATATATCAAAATTGCCTGACCTGTCTGATTCAAAGACGAATTTAGTCCCATCAGGCGACCATTCTGCATTTCGGTCTGATGACGGATCATGGACTATTACCATCTCTCCCCCTGTAAGATCGGAATTTCGCACAAAAATATCCATATTTCTCTTCTGATAAGAATGAAAAGCGATCTTTTTTCCATCTGGTGACCATCGCGGATGAAAATATGACGCTGTCTCTGTTGATAGCTTCTTGGCTACATCGGTTCCATCAGAGCTTTTCACAAATATTTTAGCCCTTGAATCATCACGAGTGGCAGAAGTGAAAGCGATCTTTGAACCATCAGGGGACCATACAGGCTGATCATATATTCCCATACCAGTAAATTCTCTAACGTCGTTATCTAAAATGCTTCTTATTACTATTGCATTATTGGATATATATGCAATCTGTGTGCTGTCTGGCGACCATGAAAGCGATCTTTCAAACGCAATATATGTTTTGCCATTTAAGTTGTCAGTTGATATAGGGTTTTCTTCACAACCTGCCATAAATACCAAAATTGCAATAATTGTAATTATCTTATAGTCTTTTTTAAGACAAAATTTCATATTTAACACCTCAAACTATTTCAAAAACGTCATACAAGTAAAGCTACATATACAAATTATATCATAAATATAACAAGAATAAAAGACATGAAACCAAAGCTTTTTAAATGTTCAAATTCATTTCTGAACTTACAGCCTTATTGATCTATCAGTCCAATTCAAATTTTAGGTAAAAGGTTATCAGCCACAGAAACACAAGAAAAAGTGATCATTAATCAGTAATCAGTGATCTGTAATTGGCGGTGATTTATTCTTGTTAAGTCTGGTAATTCTGAGATGCTATCCGAAACCAGTATTTATCAAAGTTTGAATTAAATGTTTATATGAAAA
>DTPJ01000511.1 GCA_011334435.1 Candidatus Poribacteria bacterium
AAGGTAGAGGAGCAATACGCCCCAGAGGCTTTAGCAGATATGAAATCCGCAATGTTTTATGAAAATCTAAAAAAAGCACATGTCCATCACTTAGGGCATATATTTATGGTATTTAGCATTGCGGGAATATACGCTTTCACAAGAACGAAGGACAATATCAAAATTCAAGCCATTGTTTGGTTAGCTATCGCAACTTTGATCCATACGCTTGCATTTCTTATATATTCTAGGGTTTTACTTGTCGTTTTCGGCAGTATTTATGGAGTGCTTATGGTCTATATGATGGTAGTTATACTGATTGATTGCTTTAAGCCTAATAAAATCTAACAGTCGGTAATCAATTGGATAGGAGCATGATTTATCAATGGCATTTATCACATTTTATTTTCAAATTCACCAGCCAAGAAGATTAAACGAGGTTGATCTAATAAATTTTAGCCAAGGTTATCACGAAGACCTTGAAAAAGCATATTTCAATGATGGTCTAAATAGCCTTGTATTTAACAGGACAGCAAATAATTGCTATTTTCCTGCTACTGAGATCATACTATCAAACATTGAGAAACTCAAGAAATCTGACAGACCATTTAAGGTCTCTTTTAGCATGTCTGGGACATTCCTTGATCAATGCCTTATGTTCAGACCTGATTTGATCGATCTTTTTAAAAGGCTCTATGATACTGGGTGCGTTGAACTGCTCGGAGAGACTTATTATCATTCATTAGCAAGCCTATATGAAAACCGCGACGAATTTGAAACGCAAGTTATGATGCATAGCGACAAGATCAAAGAGATATTCGGCACCAGACCAACCACTTTCAGAAATACTGAGTTGCTTTACAATAATGCTATTGCAAGAGAAGTCTATGACATGGGATTTAAGGCTATCCTTACAGAAGGGCTTCAACACGTCTTAAAATGGCGTTCTCCTGACTACGTGTATAGGGCAAAAGGTTCTGATATAAAAGTATTGCTTAGAAACTATGGCGTAAGCGATGAAATAGGTTATCGTTTCACTCATAAACTGATTACCGCTGACCTTTTCGCATCATGGCTAAGCAAGATAACAGGCGAAACATGCAATATTTTCGTTGATTATGAGACTTTTGGCGAACACCAATGGCGTGATACTGGGATATTGGAGTTTTTAAGGCATTTGCCCGAAGCGATACTGAAATATGAGCATTTGATTTTTGCGACACCGGGACAGGTAGCGGATGTATGTCCTGCCAACGATGAGATAGACGTTTTTGAGTATAGCACTATCTCATGGGCAGACCTTGAACGCGACAGTAGCGCATGGCTTGGAAATGACGCCCAAAAATCGGCTTACGGCATAATTAAAGATATGGAAACTATGGTAAAGCAGATAAACGATGAAAAATTCCTCAGAATTTGGCGTAACCTTCAAACATCAGATCATCTCTATTTTATGTGTAATAAATGGCTTGGCGATGGCGACGTCCATGGGTATTTTAGCCATTACAGTTCTATATGGAGAGCCATAGGAAATCTGTTTATGATCCTGCATGATTTTCAAAAAGCACTCGGCTATAAACTTGCTGAGCTTAATAAGCGTTAATCGGCTATGAGTAAGGATAAGACATGCTTTTAGCAGATATGGGGACACAATATACAAAAATATATGATAGTCAGAAAAACGAATACAAAATCATTCGCAGTATAGATTGGGATACCGAGCAGATAGCTGATATTGCATGCGGTCATAACTGCAAACATAAGACTAAAATAGAAATAAATGAACTTGTAGCCTTAGCAAAAGGGGCAAAAAGGCTTATACAAGAACCTACTTTCATTTTAGTTGACATCGGCAGTAGAGATATAAAATCGGTCAGATTTAAAGACGGAGAATATATCGGTTGCGACTGGAATTATATGTGCGGGGCGATGGCTGGATTTACTATTGAGCTGTTAGGAAACCACTTTGGCGTAGATTATAATAAAATGGAAGTTGCAAAAGAACGACTGCCTATTATGTGCGGAGTATTAGGCATGGGAGAGCTTTTTGATAGAATATCAGATGGTATTTCCCCTGAAAAAGCTATTGCAATGTTTGTAAAGGGTGTCGCGAAGAATATACATGATTTCTCAGGCAAAGCTGATAAAATTTACATATCTGGCGGACTATGTGAAAATAGGTTGTTCATCAATTCTTTCTCTTGTGAGATCGTCCCATTAGGTAGATTTGTGCAGGTAGAAGGCTTGAAGGACTACATATAGGAGATAGAGGATTTGTTTATTCCCCTAAAAAGCGAACAAAAACCGCAAAAACCGCCAATTATCACTACTTTGCTAATAATAGCTAATGTCGCTGTTTTTATATATCAACAGTTTTCCATCTACGAATATGGACGCGATTTAGCTAATATTTATGGTGCAATTCCCTATGAATTCTCAAGATTTGTGGATATTAAGCCCAAATCGCCATACCCATTTTTTCTTTCAATCTTTACTCACATGTTTTTACACGGTGGATTTTTGCATATATTAGGAAATATGCTTTATCTTAATGCCTTTGCCCCGAATATTGAAGGCACTGTTGGACATTTCAAGTTCCTGCTTTTTTATCTTCTCTGTGGAGTTATCGCCGCTATTGTCTATATAATACCGAATTTCAATTCTCAGATACCTATGATAGGGGCAAGCGGCGCTATCGCTGGCGTTATGGGGGCGCATCTCAGAGTCTCTCCCGGCAAAAAGATCGTATGTCTACTGTTGATCTTCCGCATAAATATATGGGCTTTTGTCGTTTTAGTCCCTTGGATATTGCTTCAGATATACAATGTTATTATGCAAGGACAGTCTAATATAGCTTTCCTTGCACATATAGGTGGATTTATATTTGGTCTTTTATCAGTAGGGATATTCAGAGAAAAATGGTTCTCAACTGATCCCCATCAATTGGTCAACTAAAAGAGATGTTTTGATCACATCGCGAATATCGCTACAAGGTATTTGCTTATTTTTCACACAATCAATAAAATGCTGATGCATTGCCAAAACGCCCTCATAAACGGGTTCGTCGTTCGGATCTGTTCCTGTGAGTTCCCATCCATACACGATCTTAGGTGGTTTTCCGTCCTCGCAAATTTCTATTTGTTTAGGCATGTGCATCATATAACAGCCGACACCTCGCCCGTGCAGTTCTGAACGGAGGACTCGTCCACCAGAGCAACGAACACCAGAGATAAATCCAACTGCGTGATTAGCGAACCGCACCAAGCCATTAAAGACATTTTTTACTCCACTTTCTTGTGCGTCTTGATAAGCGGTAACCTC
>DTPJ01000515.1 GCA_011334435.1 Candidatus Poribacteria bacterium
GCGATTGAAATTGGCAGATTTGATACCGCACAAATGCACTTTATATTTTTAAGCGAACCTCGTTCTGATAGATCAATGTTGACAAGTTTAGCAGAATTGATTTCTACCTCAACATGTCCTCCACCCTTAGGATACCATCCCCACGTTATCAATTTTATATCTGCATTTATGCCCATCTTTGCAATAATTGGCAGATAAACTGATTGAAGATAATGTATCGGAGGACTCCAAGGGACATGTGTCCCTCCTAAAAGTGTAATTTTTGACTTTTTTCCTGAAAGGGCAAGAGGTAAAAATATAGCCTGTAATACTAATGATACAGAACCTGCGCTCGCTTTAACATCTGATACGTCAAATCTATAATTCCCTGGCTGGATTGAATTTGGATTAAAAATAAGTTCTTGAGAGCCTAAGAAGTCGCCTTTTACTTCTGCATTTGCTATTTTAGCTAACGAATGAACACAAGTCAAATGTTGTGCTTGCAAACCTGGTTTTGGTCTTCCTGCCCTTATGTTTTTAATGCAGATCGGCTTCTTAAGCAATGTTGACATCGCCAGGCTTGTTCTTAGAATTTGTCCTCCACCTTCACCAATAGACCCATCAATTTCAATATACACCTACGTATTCCTTAATTAAAGTGCCGAAAACGAAAATATAATTATGATATGTTTCTAAGTTAAAAAATATAAATTTATTATGTAGAATTATATCATTATGTTAATTTTAAATCAATAATTTAAATTGCCAATCTCAGACAGGAGTTCAGACAATTTATTATTCACAGATTGTCTATAAAAATCCTCTAAATCTCTTTTTTACAAAGGTAGACTTTTAAAGCTTTCTTAGCTTCCTTCTTTAAAAAAGGGGGGAAATATCCATGAAATTTAACTCTATACAAATTTATTGTAAACCTTAAATAATTAATTGCGTCTTTTATATGAGCATAAATAACTGATTAATCAGTCATTTTAGGTTTTAAATTTTAGCAAATAGTGTAAGTTCTCTTTTAGAAAAGTTTTTTGGAATAATTTGATTTCAAATAATGGCTTTGACAAATAAGGTTAAAAGGATTTATGATTATAAGGTTGAAGGTTAAAAGTTAAAGGTTGACTGATCACTGATTACTGTGCAAGAGGTATTTGGAAAAAGTTATGGGAGTTCTATAATGAAAAAAAAGAAGCTGATAATTATTATCGGGATTGTTCTGATCTTGCTTATATCAGGCATTTATGTAACTGCAAAAGTTCTTCGCGGAATAGAGACTAATAAAAAAACGGATAGGATTGAAACTGTAAGACGAGGTCCTTTTATCGTAAAGTTAAGTGAAAGCGGAAATATGGACTCCCTTGTCAAAGTTGAAGTCAGATCAAATGTTGAGGGTGAAATTGATAAACTCTATGTTGATGAAGGCTATGATGTTGTCAAAGGACAGCAACTTCTTAAAATAGACGAGAAACAGATCAGAGAGGAATATAATCAAGCATTAGCTAATTATAGTGCAGCACAAGCAGAACTTGAACGAGCTAAGGAAAATGCCCGTTTAAATATGGACAAATTAGAAAGTGATATATTACTTGCAAAGAATTCGCTTGAATCAGCAAAAGCGAACTTAGAAGGCACAAACGCAAAGGCATCTCAACAATTATCTCAGGCGCGCATATCCATAACAAACACCGAAAACTTACTTGAACAAGATGAGATTAATCTAAGAAAGGCTAAATTAGCATTAGAACAAGCAGAGACAAGCGAAAAATCAGCTTTAGCACGACTAAATAACGCCAAATCAGAACTTGAACGTAAAAAGGATTTAAACGCAAAGAAATTCATTCCACTTAGAGAAGTTGAGTCCGCTCAACTTGAATTGGCATCTGCCCAAGCTCAATATGACTCCGCAGTTAGCAATGTCAAAGCTCAAAAAGAGACAATTCAAAGTCAAGAGAAGATAATAGAGAGCAGAAAAGCAAGCCTTCAAACACAAAAAGATGACCTAAAAACTCTGATGGATAGCTTAAATGAGCAAAAGAGACAGGCAGAGATACAGATCAAACAGGCACAAGAACGGTTAGACATATTACAAAAAAGCATTGAAAGCGAAAAACAGATTGCAGAGCTTGCCCTAAAAAGCGCCGAAGCAAACAAAGTAAGAGCGCAGAGTAGCCTTAAAACTGCCGAACAAAGGCTTAACTGGACAACTGTTACCGCACCGATTTCAGGAAGGATAGTCCAATGTAAAATTGAGGAAGGCGAAATAATCACATCTGGCAGGACTGCATGGTCTCAGGGACCTCCATTAATGATCATTGCTGATCTATCACAAATGATCGTCAAAACAAAGGTTCATGAGTTTGATATAAGCAAAGTTAAAGTTGGACAGAAAGCTGAAATAAGGGTCGGTTCATATAAAGACGATGTTTTTGAAGGCGTTGTTAAAGAGATTTCACCAAGTGCACAGTTTGATAACAATGTCATCAAATTTGAAGTTACTACAATGATCACAAATTCGCCAAAACCATTGCTTCCCGGGATGACTGCTGATGTTGATATAATAGTTAGCGAACGAGATAACGTCCTCCAATTGCCTCTTGAAGCGATCAATATGAAAGAGACTATAAAGATAAAAACTGATGTAAAGAGTGAAATGTTGAGTAAACTAAAGGGGCAAAAAGTTGACGTAGTGCTAACCAAGTTCCCAGACAAAAAATTCGCTGGCAGGGTTACACATGTAGCAGACACGAAACCCGGATTTTCAACATCTGAGATAACAATAACTATGGAAGGATCACCTAATGAACTTCAAAAAGGGACGACTTCCACCGCTGATATAGTGCTATCCGATGGAGAAAGAGTATCTAACTTAGAAGCCAAAATTGAGAGTGAGAGAGAATATTTTGTCAAGGTAGTTAAGAACAACAATACAAACTCTGAAAAAAACCAAGATAATTGGAAAAAATTCAAAAAGATAAATTTTTTCAATAGAAATAAAAAATCTAATGAACTACAAGATGAAGAAAGAATAATCAAAGTTGGCGAACGGACACAAAGCAGTATTGAGATATTAGAAGGATTAGAAGAAGGGGAGAAGGTCAGAATTATACCAATAGGAACAGAGGAAGAGAAAAAATGAAGATAGTAGAAAATGCTGTTGTCGGCTTTACTGCCATATTTAGCAATAAGCTTAGATCTCTGCTGACTATGCTTGGGATCATCATCGGTGTATCCGCTGTCATCGGCACTGTGGCGGTCGGCGAGGGTGCAAGGACGCTTGTTTTACAGGAACTTGAAAAAGTCGGTGGAAGAACA
>DTPJ01000616.1 GCA_011334435.1 Candidatus Poribacteria bacterium
CGAACACTATGCACTATGGCTAAATCAACAAGGCATCGCAGGCATTGTGCTTAAATATCGGCTTGCCTCTGGCGGATACCATTATCCATATATGTTTTATGATGTCTCCCGTGCAATCCGTTATACTAAATATATGTCAAAAGAATGGAATATAGATCATAATCGGATCGGCGTTATGGGATCATCGGCTGGCGGACATCTATCCTCATTAATTTTAACTCATTTTGATAACGGGAAAATAGATGACAGCGACCCAATTGAACGTCAAAGCTCTCGTCCTGACCTCGGTATTCTGTGCTATCCCGTTATTAGTATGTTGCCAGAGATTGGACACGCAGGTTGCAGAGAAGCGTTGATAGGAAAGGAACCATCACAGGAAATGGTGAAATTGCTATCAAGTGAATTTAATGTCAAGGCAGATACTCCGCCATGTTTTATCTGGCATACTTACGAAGATGAAGGGGTAAAGGTAGAAAATAGCATTGTCTTTGCAGAAGCATTGAGCAAAGCAAGAGTCCCTTTTGAGTTGCATATCTACGAAAAAGGTCATCACGGACTTGGACTAGGAAGTGGCAATTATGATCCAAGCAAATGGCTACCATGGACAGTAGAATGTTCAAGATGGCTAAAAGAAAGGGGCTTTTAACGGACAAATGATAAAACCAAAAGCGATATTGCTTGATTTCTATGGCACTGTGGTTGAGGAAGATGAAGCCCCTATAATATTAACATGTAAGGAAATAGTAGAGGCATCTAATAAATCCATAAGTCTATCTGATGTTGTCGCTTATTGGTGGGAAACTTTCGGCGATTTGTTCACTAATAGCTATAACGAATCGTTTCAGTTGGAAAAGAGGCTTGGGCAGTTAGCATTAATTTCAGCGATAAAATTTTTTGATGCCGATCTTGATGAAGATAATCTAATAAAAAAATTATCGGAATATTGGGACGAATATTGGGGAAAGCCAGTTATCTTCCCAGAAAGCGAAAAAGTCCTTGCGAAAATCAATGAATATGGCGTTCCGATATGTCTTGTCTCAAATATAGACAATGCGGTTTTAGATTCTGCGTTGAAATATAACCAATTAGCTTTTGAGATGATAGTTACAAGCGAAGATTGCAGATCATATAAACCTCGTCCAGAGATGTTTCAAAAAGCCCTTTCACTTTTAAATCTTTCCAATAGCGAGGTTTTGCACGTTGGCGACTCTATAAGGTCTGACGTCAAAGGGGCAAAGTTGATGAAAATTCCTGTCCTTTGGATAAATAGGAAAAGACAATCAGTAAGTCAAAACGATAAGCCAGATTATGAATCTTCCGATCTTAATGGAATAGTTCATTTATTAGATTGTGATGGGCAGGTTATATGACATTCAGAGCATAAAGGTTTCTTTTTGCACAAAGCTTTACAATGAACAACTATTAACGCATGGTATTCGTTGAACAACTTTGAATCTAATGGCAAATTGTCCATAAAGAATTGCTGTATTTCATCGTAGGTTGCTTTTTTCATCCATGAGAAACCAAGCCTTGAAAACAATCGTTTAGTATAAGCATCTATAACGAAAATTGGTCGCTCAAAGCCATATAGAAGTATGCTATCTGCGGTTTCTTTTCCAATGCCGTTTATTGACAACAGCTCTTTTCTTATGTCAGCAATTGGAAGTTGATAAAATCTGTTAAAATTATCCTTATGGTTGATTAAGTAGTTTATAAAAGCAGTCAAACGTTTTTGTTTTATGTTATAAAAACCTGCGGGTGTGATAAGTTTTTTTATGAGATCAGGGTCTGCATTTGCGAAAGATTCTAAGTCCATAAGATCATGTCTTTTTAGGTTGTCTATGGCTTTTGAGACATTATTCCACGATGTATTTTGGGTTAATATCGCACCAACGATGATCTCAAATTGGCTTTCTCCGGGCCACCAATTTTGCATGCCATATTGGGAATAAAGTTCGTTATAGATTTTTATAATGTCATTTTCCAAAGTCTGAGGCTCTCTAATATTTTTTTGAATTTTATCTAATACAAGTCTTTTTTGAAACTATTTTTATGGTGATCACAATGGAAAAAGTAGAAACAACAATTACCTTTCTTGGGACAGCAACTTGTGTTCCTGATGCGGGACACGATACATCAAGTTTTATCATTAACGGTCGTCATTTAGTTGATACTGGCTGGTATTCTGCAATAAAAATGTTAAACTATGGCATAAGTCCATTAGATATTGAGACAGTATTCATCAGTCATTGTCACCATGACCATTATCTTGGGCTTCCGCATATCCTATTTTATCTCTGTATGAAGAAAAAAGAAAGACCACCTATTAAGATTGTAGGTCCTGCGTCTGACATTGCCCGAGTCGTTGGTTTAGCGAAGTCGTTATTGCAACCAGAGAGATTTCCAGATGTTGATCCGCCTGTGGAAATTATCCCTGTTGTTCCGGGGAAATCTCTTGATGTCGGAGAATTGCACATTGACACTATCAAAACGATCCACCCAGTAGAGGGGCTTTGTTACAAATTTACTGATAGAAGGACGGATATTTCTTTTGTATATACAGGCGATACCGCTTATCATCCACCTATTGCAGACTTCGCCAAAGGAGTTTCGCTTTTGATACATGAAGCATCACATGGTCAAAATTCCCCAAATGAAAACAATAGACATGGACATTCAGGGGCGCCAGATGCAGGTCGTATTGCCAAGATAGCAGGAGTTAAAAGGCTTGCGTTAGTGCATTGCCCATTAAATTCTATCCAGCAAGCGGTCACAGTTGCTCAAAGCATTTTCCCGAACACCTTTTCACCCGAAGATGGCGAAACGATAAAGTTATAGAGTAAGAAATTTTTTGTTTAGAATTCGTCCTTCATTTCTTCTAACCAAGATTTTATTTTTTCATCTATTTTATCTCTTACTTCTCTGAATTTCGCCAGCTTTTCCTCCTCAGTGCCTTCATAAGAAGCGGGGTCTTCAAAGGGCCAATGCAACCTTTTCGCAATGCCGGGAAAAAACGGACATTTCTCTTCTGCATTTGAGCATACGGTAATCAAAAATCCGATGTGCATCTTGCCCATAAACTCGCTTAATCCCTTTGAACGGTTTTTGCTAAAGTCAAAGCCTATCTCTTCCATGACTTTCTTCGTATATGGATGAATCTCTCCCGGTTCAAGTCCAGCACTGTAAACCTCAAATTTATCTCCAGCATATTTTTTCAAAAATGCTTCGGCTATCTGACTTCTAACAGAATTCCTCGTGCATAAAAATAAAACTTTTGCTTTTGCCATTTTAATTATCCTA
>DTPJ01000315.1 GCA_011334435.1 Candidatus Poribacteria bacterium
ATCGTTGTCAGAAGAGAGAAATTCCCGTCAAAATTGTCTAATTCTATCGGCATAATACCTTCTTTGCTTGCAACTGCGGCAATTGCCCCATGTAAAGTAAACGTCCCTTTGCCTGTTAAGCTGATAAATTGTGGAAATTGACCGCTTTCATACCAGATGTCACGTGCCAACAATTTTCCGCCATCAGTGACATCATAACTGATCCGATTGTTGCTTGATGCACCTGAAAATATGACAAATCGTCCTTCGGTTTTAGCATTAGTGCCTATCACTTTCACGCCAACATCACAATCAGAATGATTAAAATCATGTAAACTTATATCAATATTAGCGATCTTCTCTGCTAAAATTCCAACTTGCTTTGCACTTGACACATTGCCTCGTTCTATGAATATTTTAGCGTTTGGCTGATCGCAACCCTCAATGACTAAACCATCAACAACTCCAGACCCGCTAATGCTTAAATCCCTGATGACTGCATGGGATTGACCTATAATTTTTAGCAATGTATCGCCTTCTTTTCCTGACCATCTCAATAACGTCCTCACTCCATCGCCGATCAATTGGACATCAGACCCCTGCGGAATAATTATTGTTTTGTCTATTGCATATTCACCTGCTGGAAAGTGAATAACTGGTCTTTGCCCTTTTCTTTTCATAGCATCATTAATAGCTTGCTGAATGGCATTTGAGCTACTTCCTACGGGCAAGTCAATAATATGGCGATTATAATTTGATGGAGCAGAGGGCAAATCTGGTATTTTGACCTGAACCGTATCATAATCAACGATCTTGTCATCAATTGAGATAAAGTCCTTTTTAGCTTCTATTGGTTCTTTGACTGTGAATGTATTTCCAACAGAGATAAATCCTGCGACGGGATTAACCTTCACCTGTGGACTTATCCTTGACTTAAAATTATTATCAAACAACAACACAGGACCATGATTGCCAACCTGTATCGGCGTTTCTTTCGTTTCAATTATCATATTGCCTTGAATGGTTATGTTTGAAGAAGCAGTTATATTTTGGGCAAAGAAGAACATTTTTGAACCTATTGTGGTGTTGTTTCGGAATGAAAAGTAGCCAGTATTTCCGATGCTTATATCAGAATCAGTGCTATTAATGAAAAAACTTTCATAGACATGGAAATTGCCAGCACCATAAATATTTGTAATGCCTACTCCGCATCTCTCAAAGATAGAATACCAAATGAACCAATCAAGGGAATTGAAATTCTGTATGCTAATTCCAGCCTTTGAACATCGGACAAATTTACATCTAAGGACAGCGGTCTCAGCTATGCCTTGCTCGGACATTATGCCCCCTTCAATGCCAAATTCTACATCTTTAATCACAATGTCCGAAAATTCGTTATATGTAACGAACCTTTTTCCGTGAACGATGGCGGTTTTTGCCTTGCCTTTGCCGTCAAACGTGAGTCTGCTAACCTTTGAATACCATGCTCCATAATCAAACATAATTCCGCCTGCCTCGCCATCCCATATTATCGCTGTTCTTGCAGGGTCTTCACCGACAATGCTTATGTCTTTTGACTCGTTATGTGTTTCTCTGAGCAAAACGAGAGTTTTTGTAATGCGATAATCGCCCATTGGGATATAAAGCACAAATTTTTTGCGATCCTCTTTGCGGAGATCGTCTAATGCTGATTGTATCGCTTGTGTGTCATCAGCTTTTCCATCGCCTATTGCCCCGTAATCTCTCCTTAAATCTGCCCAATTAGAAAAGGGTCCTACGAACTCATCTCTACCCATAGTCATCGCCTGTCCCTCACTTGTTATGATGATTATAGATGCGAAAATCAAAGATATTACAGTCAAGATTGCTTTCATTAAATGTCTCCTTTAATTGTCTGCCATTAAAGCCTCAATTTCATCAACTTTTTTTGGCACTGCATTTGTCAAAACTTCGTTTCCGCTTTCTGTGACAAGTATATCGTCCTCAATTCTTATGCCTATGCCTTTATACTGGTCGTCAACATCTTCTAAATCATCAGCAATATAAATCCCTGGCTCAACAGTTACGATCATTCCGGGTTCAAAGACCCTTTTATCATCACCGATCTTGCGACTGCCTACATCGTGGACATCTAATCCAAGCCAATGTCCAGCGGAGTGCATATAGAATTTATTATAGGATTTCTCCTCCATTATTTTATCCCGTTCACCTTTTAGCAATCCTATATCCATCAGACCGTCAACTATCACTTGAACAACCTTATCATGGTATCCATCAATTGTCTGTCCAACTCTAACCATTTCAATAGCAGATAACTGTGCAGAGAGGACAATATTGTATAGTTCCTTCTGTATCGGTGAAAACTTGCCATTAGCGGGAAACGTCCTTGTAATATCTGCGGAATAATGCTCATATTCACAACCTGCATCTATCAAAATAAGATCGCCATCTTTTACTTGACAGTTATTGGAGTCGTAATGAAGGCAGGTTGCGTTGTTGCCTGATCCTACTATCGTTGGATATGCAGGTTCTGCCCCATTTTTTGTAAATGTATATTCAATTATCGCCTGAAATTCATATTCATACATTTCTGGTTTTGCCAACTTCATAGCGTCAATATGTGCAGAACAGGATATTTCAGCGGATTTTCTCGTCAACTCAATCTCGTATTCATCTTTTATCATACGCATATCTCTGACTATTTCTCCGGGATCAATAAGAGACGAAAGCCCTGTAAGTGAATCGTATCTTTTCCATTTTGTCCGCTTTAAGAGATCAAGTATTTTGTTATCAAGATTTTCGTCACTGCCGATGCTATAATATAATTTTTCTACATTTTCACAATATTTAGGCAATGTATTTTCTAACTCAGATATAGGGTATGTGATGTCAAATCCGTATTTTTCTTTTGCACCATCAACGCCAGCACGTTTGCCTGTCCATATCTCTTGTGTCCTGTCATTCGGTCTGACAAAAAGTATGGATTTATGCTCAGGGTGTTCAGGTGCAAGAACTAAAACGGTCTCTGGCTCTTTGAATCCTGTTAAGTAATAGAGATTGCTATCTTGTCTGTATTTGTGGCGACATGGTTTTGCACTGCTGAATATTGCTATGCCATTGCTGATCTTTGACATCAACTTTTCTCGTCTTCGTCTAAATATTTCAATATTCATAATATCTCCCTAAAAAATTTATATGATTGAGACTTATTCTAAACGATTTTGTTAAACAATATGATGCTATTCTTATTGATCTTTTAGCGATTGTTCAGCATAATTCTTATATAAATCTACAATCTCATCATGGAA
>DTPJ01000579.1 GCA_011334435.1 Candidatus Poribacteria bacterium
AATCTTATTTTATCGGTCTTAACTAAGTCAAACTTAAATTCTATTTTTCCAAGAGCGGATTTACGGTCTAAATTAGATTTTGATATGACATTGCCACCCTGTATTTCGCCGACGTTTGTCCAGCCGTATTCCTTCCAAACTTGAATCCATGCTTCTTTTATACCATATCTTGATGCTGGATATTTTGGTGAATCAAGAGTATATACCGTGATTTTATTAATCATCTTTTCGCCTTTGAATTGGATCTCTATCCAAGCACTGCCATATTCCATGTTTGTTCTTGGGTCTAATCGCGACCAACCGCCACCTTCTGGTCTGCGTCTGGTAAATCTACATTCCCAACCTTCGCCGTTATCCCAGTTTTCCGATGATGTTATGCCATTTATCACAGTATAAGGGTCTCTGCCCGGAGTATAGTTTGATGCGTTTACTGTTGCACCATTCTTTGCCAACGCGTAGTTGATCTGCTCCCCACCCAAACTGCCAAAGAATGAGCATCCATATAAAAATACAATATTTAATGTGAATAAACTTAAAAACAAGATTCTCACTTTCATAATTTTTCCATTTCATTTAGACAATATTAAAATGCCATTAAGATTTTACTCTCCGTCATATCCCATCTCTTTCCAAACTTGACGGGCATAGGCGATTTCATCTTCTTTTGGAGTAAGCCAGCCTTTTATGCTCGGAGGTGGTTGACCGGGTTCATAATCTTCTGGCCATGGCGACCAATTATCGCTCTCATATTCCTTTCTAACTGATTCCTTATGAAAATCAGGTATTTCAAAATGATTACCATTATTTAAGCAAGACCGCCATGCCTGAATTCCAACCATAGCCATTTCTACGCCACGATAGACGTTGAAATATGGCTCTTCATTCTTTCTGATCGCCTCTGCAAAGTGATATGTGGTGAAAAAATCACCTCCGCCATGTCCTGCCTTTTTTGCTTCTTCTGCGTGGAATGGAAAGTCTGGTTGATATATCTTTTCTGGCTGATCGCCCTCTTTCATATCCCATGGTTCATGGACAATCCTTAACGCACTATGGTTGCCTGTCCGAAGATTTTCCATCAGTCCCCTTGTGCCGTGTATGCGATACCAGATGCTATGTCCCCTCATAACTATACCCATTATTCTAACTACTGACTCATTGTTCATACGACAAAGTATGACAGACCCCGGATCGCCTCTACGAACGTGAAATCTCTCTTTATCGCTTTCAAATCTTGGAATAGAAAGAGCATTAACGCCTATCGGATGCGTGTCTGTTATATACATAATCGGTGCTAATGCATGGGAACAATAATATGTTGATGGTATCCAATTCCGCCAATGGTTCATGCCGGGTGCTAATAGATTGAATGTCCTTGAATCCATAGAGTGATTATATTCGCCTTCTCCATATTGCATCTCGCCGATCTCGCCTGCTTGGTAAAGCCGACGCATCTCTTGATTATATGCAAAATATGGATAGTTCTCTGCAAAGACATATATCTTTCCGCTCTTCTCAACTGCACGTATCAGGGCTACGCCTTCTGCAGGTGTTTTACATGCCATTGTCTCACTCATAACGTGCTTTCCAGATTCTAATGCTTTTATTGCAAAAGGTGCATGCTGATGAAAATAATTAGCTAATATGACTGCGTCCATATCATGTTCAAGGAATTTGCTATATTCTGTATAGGTTGCAACATTGTATTGCTTGCCTAATTCTTTAAGCCTTTCCTCTCTGACGTCACAAAGTGCGACCAATTCCATTCCAACAAATTTCGCACCATTTGCAAACGAAAGTCCACGACCAATTCCAACTACGCCAACTTTGATATTTTGCATTATTACTCCTCGTCTTTATAATTTTCACTTGTTTGAATAATATACCCCTAATATTTCACCATAATATATCGTATGAAAATCACCTGATCTATAAGCTGATGATAAGATCGCACCATCAAGCTTTTCTTTTATTACATCGTTTTTGTGGACGACCTTACATTCATAATTTATCGTGCATTGCTCTATTATCGGAGATTTTATTTTCTTTGATGGAACAGCGATCAATCCTTTTTCTTTGAATTTATCATGATCTCTGCCTGATGCACTGCCACAAAAAGCGACAATATCTGCCATTTCGGGAGTTGGAACATTTACTGTGAAATCCCTTGTCTGTTCTATAAGATTGTGAGTATATCTTGATGGTCTCACTAAAACTGTAAATATTGGCTTCCCCCATATTATACCGACAGTTCCCCAACCGATAGTCATTGCATTTGGCTTGCCATTTGCATCAACAGACACCAAAAGTAGTCCCATTTTGCCCATTACTTCAAATGCCTCTTTTAAGCGATCCGTGTATCCAATTTCAATTTTTTCTGCCATTTTATCCCCTCCATTGTCAAACTTGTTTATAGTAATCACACAATTCATTGATCTTGCAATGATCGCATTTTGGTTTTCGTGCTAAACATATCTTCCTGCCATGAAAAGCTAAAAGATGAGAAAATATCGTCATATCTTTTTTAGGAACGATTTCCAAAAGGTCTTTTTCAATTTTATCAGGCATTTTTTTATCAGAAAGCCCTATCCTTTGTGACAATCTGATCACATGCGTATCCATTATTATCCCTGGCACTCCAAAGGCATCTGCCAAAACCATATTAGCGGTTTTTCGTCCAACTCCCGGAAGCGATACTAACTCTTCCATAGTATTCGGGACATCGCCTTTATATTCAACTACTATGGCTTTACAACATTCCTTTATAGCTTCTGCTTTTCTCCTGAATGTGCCAGTGCTGTATATTTCATTCATCAGTTCATCAAGATCGGCATTCGCATAGTCATTAGCAGTTCTATATTTCCTGAAAAGCGTTTCTGTG
This sequence comes from Candidatus Poribacteria bacterium, assembly GCA_011334435.1. Lineage (GTDB taxonomy): Bacteria > Poribacteria > DTPJ01 > DTPJ01 > DTPJ01 > DTPJ01. Next base: position 2,879 of record DTPJ01000579.1, read on the forward strand.
ACCTCATTGACTTTATCATCAGTGCATTGTGCTGCCAAAATGCCCGCTATTAATAGTTCCAAAGGATTGGAAAACCGAAGTCTCGGACCCGCATCTGGGTATTCTTCTTTTAATATTGCTATGATTTTCTTTACTCTATCACTTTTGCTTCGCATTAAGAATTCATCTAAAATCATATTAAAAAAGCTTTTGTCAAATTTAAATCCATTAAAAATAAAAGATTTTTTCTTCTATAGATATTTTATCACAAACATAAAATAATATGCAAGTTTTTCTCATCATGAGAGTGTAATTCAAATTTTAGGCAAAGATCAGAAGAATGCAATTCAAAGTCAAGGCAAGGGTAATTTAGATAATTTAGCCACAGAATAACTCGGAAAATAGACACTGAATACAAACAATATACT
>DTPJ01000398.1 GCA_011334435.1 Candidatus Poribacteria bacterium
AGTATTAGTTTTTTTATGATTTTAAAAACATAAAATCAAAACTAATATCTATTTAGTTCACTATTGATAAATTTTATTTTAGTATAACATAGTTTGATCTCAAATGCAAACATAATCTTTGTTTTTTCCATTAAAGTATTGATTTATTGACGATTTTATGTTATTTATACTTATGATTTTTTATTATTTTAAGGTTACTAAACTTTGGACAATTTACAAATTATAATCGCATATTTAGTTAGAAAATCCCTCTAAATCTCCCTTTTCCAAAGGGAGACTTTAGGAATCCCCTCTTTGAAAAAAAATGACTTTTTAGGGGGAGTTTGAGATTTTCTCTTTCTAATAAAATTAAATTTGGTTAGCTAACAACGTTTTTTAACTCAAAATTGTCCAAACATTAGTTAAGATTATGTAATTTTCATATTTACAAGAATGGAGATGTGATGAATAAAATAAAAATAGGAGCGATAGGTGTCGGAGGGATCGGAGGGCATCAATTAAGGGTAGCTTCTAATAATCCCGATCTATTTGAAATTGTCGCTGTGTGCGATAACAACGTAGATATTGCCAAACGAGTTGCAGATGAATATAAGGTTGATTGGCATACAGACTATAAAGAGCTTTGCAAACGAGGTGATATAGACGCTGTTATAGTAGCATTGCCTCATTATCTCTATGGTGAGGTTGTGTGTTACGCCCTTGAATGTGGTTTGCATGTATTTAAAGAAAAGCCTTTCGCAAAGACGCTATCTGACGCAAAAATGATGATTGACTCCGCAAAAAAGAGTGGAAAACAGATTTTCCTTGCAGGACAGAACAAATTTTCATCTGCCTTCATTAAGGCGAAAGAGATCGCTGACTCTGGTCAAATTGGCGACGTATTTTTGACAAGGGGTGCGATAATTTATCGTTGGGGCGGTGCAATAGATGGTGTTTGGAGTTGGCGAGGCAAAGAGGAGTTATCGGGTGGAGTAGCTATTATAGATGCGGGATGGCATATTCTTGATATGGTCCATTGGCTCAGAGGTATGCCTTGTGCTGTCTATGCGACAACTGGCACAATGAAAGGCGCCCCAAAGGCAGATTATGATGTAGATGATAAGGCTGTGTTGATCTTAGAATATCCTGATGGTGGAATAGCGTCAATAGTCTCTTGCTTTATAACATTGCCGGGCGAGATGAGAGTTACGCTTCACGGCGTCAATGGTTGCCTTGATGTAAATGGTGGAAATCTAACATTTATGATCGCAGACAAAGTGCAAGATGTCAATATCCCAAAGCAAGAAATTGACCCTATAACTTTGCAGATGAGACATTTTGCAGAATCAATCCAATCAGGAACAGAATCACCAGTAGCTAATACGAAAAGAGCTTATGAAGTTATGCAAATAGTTGATGCGGGCTATCGTTCCGCAAAAGAAAAAATAAGAATTGAAATATAAGATCAATTTTTAACAATTTGGAGAGAAAAAATGGAAAAATATGTCCCAATAGAGATCAGAAATCGTGAACCAGTTGATATAATAGAATTGGATTCACAACACGATCCAAAAGATTCAATACTTTTTGTCTATTATATAAAGACAAATTCAGACTTAGTGGAGACTGCAAAAAAAATAGCCGAAGAAGAGACGACAGGCAAATGGATCGGCGGAGGAACGCCAACAGAAATATTCAATAAAGCCAGGGCAGATGTATGCAAAATTGAAAAATATGGCGAAGGTGAAGGCGTAATATATGTCCGATCTCCGTTAGGAAATTTAGATTTAGAAGATTCGGATATGTTCTATCAAATATCCATGCTGTCAGTAGGTGGTCCAATTCTTGAATTCGTATATTATCAAAACGTCGCTTACCTTGACTTTGAATTGCCAGAAAAGGCTTTGAAAAAATTTCCAGGACCTAAGTTTGGCATAAGAGGTTCAAGGGAATTCATCGGATTAAAAGACGGTGAACCATTGATGGGAACAATAATAAAGCCCTGTTGTGGATTGACACCAGAGGAAGTAGCTGAAAAGGCATATCAGGCAGCATTAGGTGGGGCAGTGCTAATGAAGGATGATGAAAAGATGATGAACCCTCAGTATTGCCCATTTGAAAAGAAAGTGAGGCTTGTATCCCAAGCTTTAAAGAAAGCAGAGGAGCAGACAGGAAAGAGGGTTATATATGCCCCACATATCACTGCAAGACCAGATAAAATAAAGGATATGGCAAAAAGAGCCATAGAATACGGGGCAACAGGCGTTATGTTCAACGCTATTTTAGCCAATAATCTCGGCACAGTTGAAATTTTAGCTTCCGATCCAGAAATAAATGTGCCAATATATGTCCATAGCGGAGGACGTTCAGCGTTATCAACAGGACCTAGACGTATTGATGAGGTTGTGATAGCGAAACTGACGAGGCTTTGTGGCGGCGATTATTTCCAAATTGGCGTTATGGGACAATTCAATGTGCATGTCGCATCTCTTGACCCAAGTATGTTGATTAGACTTAACGAGGTCTTCAAAGAGCCGATGAACGGAATCAAAGATACTGTGCCTGTGACCGCAGGCGGGTTAGGTGCCTCCAATGTTGGTAAAAACATCGCTGCTTTCGGATATGATCTTGCCCCTCTTGCAGGATCAAATGTGTTAGATCACCCGATGGGACCGAAATCAGGCTCAATCGCTATGGAACAGGCTGTAAGGGCTTATAGGGAAGATGGGATAACCGACCCTAAACTATTAAAAGAGTATGCTATAAAGAAAGGATATAAGGAGTTAGAAGCTGTCTTATAAAAAAATGATCTATCTTGATAATTCTGCAACGTCACATCCAAAACCTCCAGAAGTAATACAAGCGATGAATGATTATATGATCAATGTCTGTGCCAACTCTGGCAGATCAGGTCATCGCTTGGCAATATCTGCAAGCAGGATCATATATAATGCACGAGAGGAACTCGCTAAACTGTTTAACATAGACGATCCTTTACAGATAGTCTGGACGCTAAACGCCACAGAAAGCATAAACATCGCATTACAAGGCATTCTTAAACCTGATGATCATGTTATCACAAGCGGGATGGAACATAATTCTGTTATGCGTCCATTAAGGGCTTTGGAAAAACTTGGTGTCCATATAACCGTCGTCAAATGCTCGCAAAATGGTGAAATTGATCCGTCAGATGTCAAATCTGCTATAAATAAAAGGACAAAGATGATCGCTATCAATCATGCCTCAAATGTCATAGGCACTGTCCAACCTGCGGAAGAAATAGGTCATATAGCGAAAGA
>DTPJ01000042.1 GCA_011334435.1 Candidatus Poribacteria bacterium
CCTATAATCAAAATGGATATCAGCGACAAGTGGGATTGATATATTCGCCTTTATCTCTCCGATGACAGATGCGGACTTTATATTAGGGACAGCAACTCTTACCAACTCACAGCCAGCGGATTGAAGCCTTTTTATTTGTGATATAGTTGCTGATACATCGCAAGTGTCCGTATTAGTCATGGATTGGACTGATATTGGGGCATCTCCACCTATCAACAGAGAACCCACTTTTATTTGGCGAGAATGTCGTCTTTTCATTTTGCTAAAATGTTTTAGTGATTATTCGGATAATATCATTATAAGTGACAAGAAGGAAAAGAATAATGAAGAAACCAATGCCGATCTGCTGAATTAAAATCTGTCTTTTTATGCTAAGGGCTTTTCCTCTGATCTTCTCAATCAAAAGCATCAATAACACCCAACCATCGGTAATGAACAAAGGCAAAAGGTTTATAATGCCGAGGTTGATGCTTAAAAATCCAGTAAACCAAAGAATTCCCGCAATTCCGCTTTTTACTGCTGTCATAGTTACCTGTATAATTCCCACAGGACCTGCGACATACTTTGCGGATACATCACGAAAAATAAGTCTTTTTAAAAATTGGAATATCTTTCCACCAGTTTGTATTGTCTCTGGGATAGCAGCGCCAAATGCGGAAATAGGATTCATCTTTGTTATTTTTCCAAAGGCTAAACCTTCTAATGTCTTCACCTGTCCAGATTCGTCAAAATCAAGGTTTAATCTCATATTAACTGCTTTTCCCTCACGCATTATGGTCAGATCAATAGGCATTTTAGATGTTTTTGCATTATCAATTTCGTTGACGATCTCTATTACATGTGTTATAGGTCTGCCATTTACCGATGTTATGACGTCATTTTCCCTAAATCCTGCTAAATCTGCCTCGCTATTAGGCTTAACTTGTGCGACAATTGGAGGCATTGGCGGAGAAATCCCTATTTTCCCAAAATCCGTCCCTTCTACTCGCTGAGGTATTAGACTGACTGTGACGGTTTCCGCCTCTTTTCGTAATAATTTAACCTCTATTTTCTTATCGGGATTGATGGCGATAGATTCTCGGACATCGTCCCAATTCTTTGTTTTATAGCCATCTATGGACAATATTTTATCGCCGGGAATTATACCTGCTTTTTCTGCTGGCGAATTCGGCTCAACGTATCCAATCTCAGTTCCCGGACGAGGCGATAATCCGACCATGTAAGCGAAGGCTATCGCAAAGATAGCAAGTATAATATTCATCATAGGTCCTGAAAAAGCAACTGCTGCACGGCTTGATACTGGGGCTAAGTTATAGAGTCCCTCTTTATCCTCTGGTGGCTCTTCAGATGGATTTTCTCCTGCCATTTTAACATATCCACCAAAAGGCAGTAAAAGTATGCAATACTCAGTATCACCTCTTTTAAAGCCGAAAAGCTTTGGACCAAAACCTATTGCAAAGCGAAGAACTTTGATCCCTGACTTTTTCGCTGCGATAAAGTGACCGAATTCATGGACAAATATTAAAACATCTATGATAAGAAGCGTCTTTATAATATCTAATATAGTATTTGGTATATTCATTTTCCCACCCTTAATGATTGTGTTCGTCAATTATCTTATTTGCATAATCCCTTGCCCATCTGTCAGCAGATATTATGTCTTCTAACGATGGCTCTGAATCCGAAAAATTGCTATCTTTATAAACATTCATGGTCTTTTTGATAATTTCTGATATGTCTAAAAACCCTATTTTCCCATTTAAAAATGCATCAACTGCAACTTCATCTGCCCCACTTAATACGGTTGGCATTGTTCCCCCTAATTTAATTGCCTCATAGGCATATTTAAGACATGGGAATTTGTCCATATCAACTTCTTGAAATGTCAACTGCCCAACTTTGGCGAGATCAAGTCTTGGCAACATAGACTGCGTTCTTTTCGGATACGTCAAGGCGAATTGGATCGGCAGACGCATATCTGTAACTGCAAGTTGAGCCAAAATAGACCCATCTGTGAACTCCACTAATGAATGAACGATGCTTTGTGGGTGTATGATGACATCAATTTTTGATACATCTATATCAAACAACCATCTTGCCTCTATAACTTCTAACCCTTTATTCATCAGTGTTGCAGAATCTATTGTTATTTTCTTGCCCATTTTCCACGTTGGGTGATTTAGGGCATTTTCAAGCGATACTTTGCTTAATTCCTCAATAGTTTTATCTCGGAATGGACCGCCTGATGCGGTTAAGATAAGGCGATGAATGCTATTACGATCTTTACAGCCGTCAAGACATTGGAATATCGCGCAATGTTCGCCATCAACTGGCAGTATTTTAACCCCTTTTTGTTTAACAGTCTTCATCACAAGAGAGCCAGAAGTGACCAAAACTTCTTTATTCGCAAGAGCTATATCTTTTCCAGCTTTGATCGCCTCTAATGTAGGGGCAAGCCCAGCGATCCCGACCGTAGCCGATAGAACAATATCTGCTTTAGGAATAGTGGCAACCTTTATTATGCCTTCCTTTCCAGATAGAATTTCAACGGAAGCATCTTTTATCTTTTTCTTTAAGACATCTGCACTGTATTTATCATCTAAAGCCACTACCTCTGGCTTGAATTGATAAATCTGTTTTTCTATGAGGTCAACATTGCTTTTAGCCGAAAGCCCTACTACCTTAAAATCTGAATTTAGATCATCTATGACTTGTAAAGCCTGAACGCCAATTGAACCTGTTGACCCTAATATGCTTATATATTTCATAATTACAAACCTATTTTCAATACATATAACAGATAATAATACAATGCAGGAGTCATAAAGATTACACTATCGCAACGGTCAAGAATACCACCATGACCGGGCATTATTTTGCCAGAATCTTTAACGTTTGCACTTCTTTTTAGGACTGACTCTGCAAGGTCGCCTATCTGTCCGATTATAGTCATTAACAAGCCAATAATAATTGCGTGGACTAAATTTATGCTTGGCAATAACCAATAGCAAATTCCAATGGAAGCCCCAATCCCGAATAGTAAGCCTGCTATATATCCTTCAACGCTTTTCTTTGGACTTATAGCGACAATAACCTTATGTTTTCCTAATTTACGTCCAATAAGATATGCACCTATGTCACTGCTCCAAGCTATGCTTACAAGCAGATAGATAATCTCTTTTCCATCAGCCATCTGCCTTAGCAAGACCAAATGATAACCAAATATCCATCCAACATAAAGGACACATAGAACAGATGAAGATAC
>DTPJ01000601.1 GCA_011334435.1 Candidatus Poribacteria bacterium
ACCCAAAGAAGAGCCGAAAAAGCCATCTCAAATAGCCGTTTGGTGGGAAAAGTTTATGAAACGTGCCTACCTTTTCCCAATTACGATGGCTTTGATCGCGACGATCTTTGGTATAATTTTAGCGACAGTAAGAAGAGATAAGTTACTCAAAAGTATAACTGGGCAGTTGATCACTATTGAACAGACCGACGGCACTAGGTTTAGGGGCAGATTGCGCGTAGAATCCGAAGGCATAGAAGTCATTGCCGAAAAGGAAAATACCAAAGGCAACGAAAAAGTTAGCTATATTATGCGCAAAGATGAATATTCAAAAATTCATGCCCTTGTCCGTTATGTTGACCTTCTAACCGAAAAAGAAAAACATCACAGAGAAGAAGAACTGAAAAGGGCATATCATCCAAGTATAATAGTGCGTCTTAGAAGAAGGATCAGAACTGTTATTAATCATCTTAAACGTGTCGCAACAGATGCCTTTAACCTGTTTTTCGGAAGAAGGTTAGGCAAGGCATTTGGAGAATATCAAGCGACTTATGGAAAGGAAATTCAAGAAAAAGGTTTACAAGCTGTTGAATACATGACCGCAGCTGATTATGATTCACTCATTGATAGAATAGTCGGAACAAGGGTCATTGTCCAAACCCCCAAAGGTGAATATAGAGGAGTATTCAAGGACTATACTTCACAATTCATAGAGCTTTTAGATGTAGATTATAAGACCAACTGGTCTATCACTACAAATAGAGATGAAGGCTATGCTAAACATGAGAGAGGGCTAACTTTCCGTAGAAATGGTAACAATATAGTGATCACCAGTAGTAGTCCTTTTGACATAATTCTCAGAAGCATCTCTTGGAGTGAAGGTCCTCAAAATGTTGGACGAGGAGATGCTAATTCAACATTAGCGGTAATCCCACCATTTGGAAGGGTTGAAATAAACATTGTCCCCCCAGCATTTGATAAAGTAATAGAACCTTTTGAAAGGCTTCAAATACCTGTCCAATATGGTCCTGATAGCTATAAATTCATTACATTTGCTTTTGAATCAACAAGAAAAGCCGATGTTGTAATGTTAAAGAACTATGCTATATTAAGGCATAGAACTGAAAAATATGAACCGAGATTGCTTGATATTAATTCTATTAGTGAAGCGTTACTTACAACAAAAGAGGAAGGTTTTATATTAAAAGATAATCCATCTTCAACGCCAATGACTATCCATAATGGGCATCTTACAAATATGCCAAGAGAAAGAATGGATGTCAGAGAGATTGATGATCAGATCAGCCAAAGATGGGCAGTAGAATCATATTTCCATGCCTTAGATAAGAAAACCCGCCCCGCAGTTAATCTTCGCCTTATAGGTCGTTTTCCAACAAGAAAAACCAAAAAGATTTTGGGACTATTTGCATTAGTCTTAACAATCCTTGCAGACCAAAATCGCCAAAGAGACCCTCTTATACCTGCGATATATCGTGCAATTTGTGTTGCAAATATGAAGAAAAAGAGAAGAATTCTCAAGAAAAAACGAGTTACCGTAAAGAAGCCTAATCGTATATTTGAATTCCTTCGCAAGCCTTTCCGTATTCATCAACCACAGAAAGCATAATCCATTATATAAAGTTCAGTTTAGCAATGTTTATTAGCTAAATTAATTTCTACACTTAATATCATCGGTCATTCATTTTCAATGATACAAGTTTTGAAACGCCAGATTCTTCCATTGTGACGCCATATAAGACATCTGCTATTTCCATAGTGCGTTTATTGTGGGTTATTATAATGAATTGAATATTTTGAGAGAACTCTTTTAACATATTAGTAAACCTAGCGATATTTGCGTCATCTAATGCTGCGTCAACCTCGTCCATCACACAAAATGGGCTTGGTTTTATTCTGAACAATGCGAACATAAGGGCAATCGCAGTCAGCGATCTTTCACCTGTTGATAACATAGAGACTGCCTGAGGCTTTTTGCCGGGTGGTCTGGCGACGATCTCTATTCCCGATTCAAGGACATCTCCTTCTCCAACCATGACAAGTTCGCCATGTCCTCCGCCGAAAAGTCGCTGAAACAGCTCTTGAAAATTAGCGTTTACAGAATCAAAAGTCGCTTTCATTCGCTCTCGGGATTCTGTATTAATTCGCTGAATGATATTGTATAAAGACTCCTTCGCTTTTATCAAATCATCTCGTTGAGTGACCATCAGATCATAACGATCTTTTTGACGGTTATACTCATCTAACGCTGTCAAATTGACAGGTCCTAACCTTTCCATCTTGGTGCGGACTTCGCCAATTCTTTTTTCTATCTCCTCTTCCGTCAATTCTGATTCATCAGTAGATTGTCCATCAATTTCTATTATAGGTTGATCGTCAAGCTCTTCTAATGATATTCCGTATCGCTCCCGCATTTTAGCGATGAGTGAATCAATATTCATCTGTATCTGTGTTTTTGTCACTTCTAAATTATACCTATCCTGCTTTATCTGATCCAATTCTCGGCGATTTTCCCTTATTATGTTCTCATTCTGAGTGAGATTATTGTAAGCGTTTTGTCTATTTGTCTCAAGTGTTGATACTTCTGTCTCTATTTTTGTGCGTTCTCCGAATATCTCCTCAAGAATTTTCTCGTCAGTGCTTATCTTTTCATTAATCTCAATTTCCAATCTCTCATCAGAAGCCATTGAACTTTGATAGTTGGACAAAGCCTTTAATAATTGTGCTTTTTCTCTTTCTATTGAAGCGATATTGTCTAAAAGGCTTTTCTCTTGCTGACGTTTTGATGCAAGCTGTATCCTTAAATCTGTGCATATCTTTAAAATAGTGTCTCTTTCTCGGACTTTTTGCTGAGTCTCTAATTGTAATTCGTCAATGTTTGACTTTATTATTTCACTTTGCGATTCAATCTCTGTTATGCTTGCTGATAATTTGACTTTATTGTCTTGTAATTCGGACATGTCTTTATCTAATGTGCTATATTCTGCATTAAGGACTGATATTTCTTTCTCCAATCTTGTCAGTCGCTGTTTATATTGCGATAGGTCTCTTTGCATGCCGTTGTGAGTAATGCGTTCGCTCTGAAGTTCCTTTGTGACAATATCTTTTTCTTTTTGAAGTGATGATATGTTTGATATTATCCTATCTCGCTCTTTGTAAATGGCGTTTAATTTTTCGTCTAATTCTGCAACCTCTTTTTTGAGATCGACAATCTCCCTTGACCGACGAAGCAACCCGATATTTTCTGTCCCTGTTCCGCCAATTAT
>DTPJ01000715.1 GCA_011334435.1 Candidatus Poribacteria bacterium
AACCATGTCGGGACTTCTGTTGACGGAAGGTTTTTCTCCTGCGATGATACCAGAACCAAAGATGTTATAATCGGTTCAATGAAAACAGGGAAGACCGCGATAATATGTCATTCAGAGACGTCCTATGGGCGCGAACAGAATACACATCCACATCCATATTTGACGCCTGATCTTAAATGGGTCGTATTCAATTCAGACCGTAGTGGACAACCACAGATTTATGTTGCAAGTGTGCCTGATGGAGTAATTGAGGATTTGGAAAAAGAGTAAAGACCAACGAAAGGATTAAAAATGGCAGAAAAATTAGCATTAAAAGGCGGAAAAAGGACAGTCCCTCCAGATTTTATAAAACCATGGCCGCATGTCACAGAGGCAGACATTAAGGCAGTTACAGAAGTATTGACAACCGCGAAAATCAACCAACAACAGAATATTCAGGCTTCAGGATTAGCTAAAGAATGGGCAGAATATATGGGCGTCAAATACTGCATACCAGTTAATAGCGGAACTGCGGCACTTCATCTATGCGTCGCAGGTTTAGGTATCGGACCCGGAGATGAGGTCATCGTCCCTGCCTTTACTTTCTGGGCTAGTGCTGCTGCGGTATTACACCATAACGCTATACCTGTCTTCGTTGATATTGATCCTAAAACATATTGCATAGACCCAAATCTGATTGAGGAGAAAATAACCGAAAGGACAAAAGCGATAATGCCTGTCCATATACATGGTATGCCAGCAGATATGGACCCTATAATAGAGATCGCTAAAAAACATAACCTCTATGTAATAGAAGACGTCGCTCAGGCTCATGGGGCGAGATATAAAGGTCGCCTTTGCGGATCAATGGGAGATGCAGCAGGATATAGCACGCAGATGTCTAAAACTCTCAGCAGTGGCTGTCAAGGTGGATTATTCACTACCAATGATGAGCAGGTATATAAGCGAGCAGCATTATTGCAATACTTCGGCGAAATGGTGGTCCCCGGCAGAGAACGTGAAGAACAACAATATAACGCTTATGGTCTTGGATGGATGTATAGAGGCGACATGTTTAGCCAAGCATTTGTCAGAAGTCAACTTAAAAGACTTGATATAAACAATGCCCTTAGAGTCAGAAATTGCAATTACCTAACCGAACATCTGAGCAAGATCAAAGGCATTGAAACACCTTATGTGCCGATAGAATGCTATCACGTATATTATAACTATGTCGTCGGTTTCAACCCAAAGGAATTAGGATTAGATATATCTGCAAGGACACTGAGGGAAAAAGTGCAAGAGGCACTTGGTGCAGAGGGCGTTCCTACTGGACAATGGCAACGTATGCCCGTTCCCGCACAGGAAATATTCCAAGCCAAAGTCGGCTATGGAAAAGGTTGTCCGTGGAAATGTCATGGCTCAAATGTGGAATATAGAAAGGAAGATTATCCAAGATCGGTTGAATTTATAGATTCACATTGTTATGTCTTTGACGTAAATCCGCCAAATGATCTGGAACTGATGAAGTTGTATGTTGAAGCGTTTCAGAAGGTAATGGATAACCTTGATCAGATACTTTGATGATCAAGCATTACCAATCATCAGGTAACATAGGCAGACGCATAATAATCTCACTTTCAACATAGTCATTATACGCCAATGCAGATATACCAGAACCATAGATATTGCCAGCATAGAAAATAGAAAAGAGGCTTCCAAATATCCAGCCTTTTACAGATTTAAGCCCATTTTCCTTAAAACCATTATAGGCGAGAAAACCCGTAGAGCTAACGGTGATAAATGAAAAAAATCCATTTCCATATTGCTGGCAATATATTTTTCCCATTCCCGGCACTATTGCAGACATGAAACTTGCCCAAAATCTGCTTTTATGCTTTCTATTAACACCATCAAAAGAGATTTTTTTCAGATCAGACAATATCCGATCTATATTCTGATCTTCTGATAATTGATCAGGGGAATTTCTAATCAATTCATTAGCTAACCGCCATTCTCTCTGTTTAAGATGATTTAATGCTGACAAAATATCTAATTTTTTTCGCTGATTGATCGTCAATTCTCTTTTTGATAGATCGTAAATGTGGCTTTGTGAATTTTTATACTGACCAGAGATAAAATAGGTATATCCTATCTGGAAATTCGCCGAAAATTTAAGCTCGCTATTTGGGTATTCATTTATGATCTTCTGAAAAATGCTTATAGCTTTATCAATATTGTTAGTATGACGATAGCACAACCCGATTTTATATAAAGCCTTATCTGAATCATCTGGACAGGAGATCATGTATCTTTCATATTCTTTTGCAGACCGTATGTAATCGCCCTGTTGATAAAGATTATCAGCAAATTTCAATATGTTTTCAGGGCTGTAATAATCAATATCATCAGAAAAGGCATTAATACATAAGCAAGCAAGCAAAAGAAATAGAATAAAAAGTGGGGATTTGAGTAATTCTTTATAGAACATTCTCGTTTTCTTTGTGGTTATTTTTTGCCTAAAAGGTAAAGGTATCTTTGCACAGGGTCAATATATTTTCCTGTCCGATAGTCTATCTGATAATATGGAGCAGAAAATCCATTACAACGTTGTAAGCGGTCAGATGTTAAAAGTATTCCCTTAATAATGCCAAAATTTCGTAAGGAGTCAACGCCAAATTGCGAGCAAGAAGGCGTAAAATTGCATACAGGCATATCTTGTGTTGAAATGAACAGTTGATAAAACCTGATCATGGCTATAAATATATCACTCGGTTTAAAAGATTTATTGTCAATGTTTTGTTTATTTATCTGTTGACTTTTAATGGGATTTTGCGAGAGTATGAAATTCAATTCACTTGTGCTATTTTCGGCAAATGAACAGATTGAGATCATAAAACTTATGAAAAAAACGAGTTGATATGCGTATCTAATACAATTCCCTTTATCGTTAAACATTTATACATCAATCACCTTTCGGAGAAGATCATCATTATCCTTCAAAAGCCTGATCGCTTCGTCATAATCAACATTTCTCCTCGCCATCACGATCGCGACTTTTGCTTTGCCGTGTGCTTGATCAAGCAGTTCTTCCGCCCTATCGTGATCAACTTTGCCAAGTTCCATAATCAATCTTTTTGCCCTATCAACAAGTTTTTCGTTCCACGCCTGAACATCTACCATAAGGTTATTATAAACCTTGCCGATCTTTATCATAGATATACTTGATAGCATGTTTAGGATAAGCTTGGTAGCTGTTCCAGCTTTTAGCCTCGTT
>DTPJ01000409.1 GCA_011334435.1 Candidatus Poribacteria bacterium
AAGAATAGAAATTTTTAATACTTATTCAAGCGATCATATACCCCGTTTTCTTTATTTCATAAACTAATGGGTCTTCATCAACAAACATTTCGGGACGGAATGGAACAGGCTCAATCCTACTATCAATTTTACATGATAATTTCATTAAGCGGGCGCTTTCTTCACAGCGATCAGATGAAAAATCTGATGAGATAATAGCAATATCAATATCGCTCCATTTATGTTCTTTGCCCTTTGCATAAGATCCAAATATATATGCTGATTCTACTTTGATCCCTTGTTCTTGTAATACTTTTAGGAATTTCTTTGTAAGCTTTATAGCTAAATCATTGACTTTAGCCATTTGTGCAACTCCTCTACTTTATTCAGCCAATTTCTAGTGAAATCCTCATTGCATTTTTTCCTGAAATTTCCAGATTCATCGGGATATCGCGATTGTCGATTAAAAACTGTAATCTTCTTAAGATGACAACTTATATTGTTATTGTTATCTATGTGCTAACTCTGCTGATAGATCTAAATATCGCTTTATGCCTTCAGGTGTAACATTCCAAGGGATGTGGTTTCCGATGCACATCATATATCCGCCAGTCATCTTTGCAGTTTCTACCATGCTTTTTACCATTGCCTCAATCTCTTCGGGAATGTTACGAGTAAGTATGCGATTATCACCTTCGCCAGCTAAAAAGCAGTCCTTATGCTTGCGTGCAATTTCTTTGTAATTAGTATATGGTTCAGAGATTATCCCTCTTGCTCCACATGCGAATATATCATCAGCATAAGCATCTATGCAACCATCAACCATGAAGATAACCTCTTTTCCCGCAGATTTCAGCATGCCCCAAAACTCCTCATAGCGCGGGAATATATACTTGTGCATCCATTTAGGCGAACATACAGGACCTCTTGCGGTGACTATATCGTCATGACAGATAACAAAGTTGACTGGCAACCGCGCAAATGTCCTGAAAACACGGCGATTGATCTCTGCAAATTCGTCCATTATTCGTTCAAATCTCGGATCAAGGCATGTTTCAAGGAACAATTTCCATCCAAACGTAAGCAATGGCCACATAAACATCGTGTTATAAAACCCGCATGAAGCAGTTGACCCTTCTGGAGCTTTGTCTCCCCATTCCTCAGGATAGCCTCTGCGATACATTTGATATAATTTTTCCTCATCTGAGTAGTCACGCGATTCAACTACGGGAATATTGGTAAAATCCCCTTGTTTTAACGGAGAGAAGTTGAAAACGTCTTCGGGTGTTTTGAAGAATAATCCCCAATCCCACATAGAAGTTTCGCTATCGCCCCATCTGACATAGTGCCTTCCCTGTTCATCTACTCGTGAACTTTGACCTACCAAATCCAATTTTGGACGCGGTATCGGATCGTCAGTTGCAGGAACACCTAATCCAAGTTGAGGATATAATTCCTGCATTTTAAGCCTGCAAAGCCGAGGATGCTCATAATAATCAATACCCGTGAGATATGTCTCTGCATCAGGACAAGACCAATGTTCCCAATGCGGTATTCTTTTTGGTGCTAATCCCATAAATGCCATATAACGATCGCTGTATTCCATAATCACTCCCTATATTTTAATCCTTAATAGCCACTGAAAAAACGAAAAAGTGACGAGTAATCAGTAACGAGTAACGGGTAATCAGTGATCAGTATTTAACATCTTTTCTGTATTCTTCTGTGGCTAATTTATATTAATCATTACTTTTATGCAAGTCCCTGGATGTTTGCTTGGATATTCAAGTGCTTCTTGCACTTTATCAAGTGGGAATCTTGTTGTTATCATAGATTTGACATCAATTTTCCCTTTACTGACTAAATTTATCGCTGGTTTATAAGCGTTTGCATATCTAAATATGCCTCTTATATCAACTTCCTTGCAAATAGCTTCAACAACCCTTATAGGTATATCGTCAACTGTCGGCATACCTATTAAAACTATGATTGCACCGGGTTTAGCCATCTTTATTGATTGCTGAATTGTCGCAGGCGATCCAACCGCCTCTAACACAACATCTGCACCACCATTTGTATATTCCAAGATTTTTTGGACTGCGTCATCTTCTCTTGCATTGACGGTTTGAGTTGCCCCTAATTTCTTTGCAATTTCTAATCTAAATGGTTCAAGATCAGTGATTATCACATCAGTAACGCCTCGTGCCTTCACAGCTTGTAATGTCATTAGACCGATAGTTCCAGCGCCGATAATTGCAACTGTGTTTCTGACATTAACTCCGCCTCTTTCAGCAGCATAAGTTCCGACAGAAAGCGGTTCAATCATAGCCCCTTCCTCGTAAGTCATGTTCTCGGGAAGTTTAAAAAGAAAATCCTCAGGGTGAGTTATATATTCTCTATATGCACCGTGAAAAGGCGGAGTTGCAAGGAAGGTCACATTTGAACAGAGATTGTATCTCCCACGTTTGCAATATTCACATTTTCTACATGGGACGCCTGCCTCTATTGCTACTTTATCGCCTACTTTGACATTCCTTACGGCTTTTCCGACCTCTACTACTTCCCCTGCACATTCATGTCCAAGTATCAACGGTTCTTTAACAACAAAATCACCGATCCTGCCGACCTCAAAGAAATGGACGTCCGATCCACATACACCGACAGCTTTGATTCTGATCAGAGCTTCATCATCTTTTGGCGTTGGTATATCCATTTCTTCAATGCGTATCTCGCCGGGCTTATAAAGAAACGCCCCTTTCATCTTCCCTGCCATAATATTCTCCTTTATTTAACCAGTTTTTTGTCAATTATAATAGGAATGATAATAACTTGTCGTAAATATTAACATACTTTTCTTTGTAAATCAATACTTGACATAAACAGATTTTGTTGTATTATCTATTCACAGGCATTATCAAATCACAGGCATTATCAAAGATCGTTTATAGAATTAACAGGAGGATAGAGAAGTGAACATCAGCAAGCCCGCGATTGAAGGTGGAGAGCCTGTCAGGCAAACTCCTTTAAGATTTGGCGTCCCATTTATTGGACAAGAGGAGATAGACTCCGTTATTGAAGTTTTAAAATCTGGATGGATAACGACAGGACCTAAAACACAAGAATTTGAGGAAAAATTCAGCCACTATGTAGGGGCAAAACACGCAATAGCGCTAACCTCATGCACCGATGCTATGGAGTTAAGCCTTGTTGTTGCTGGAATTGGTAAGGAAGATGAGGTTATAACATCGCCAATGACGTTTGCTTCTACCGC
>DTPJ01000868.1 GCA_011334435.1 Candidatus Poribacteria bacterium
GCCAAGAACCAATCTTGCAGAATATCTCGGACAGAGATCAGGATCGTTAATTGTAACAGAGGTCAGATCGGATGCTTTTGTTGCTCCTTCTTGAAATTTAATGATAGGTTTTCTTAATGGATTTCCAGTGATCGCAGAGACTTCACGTGCAATTCCGATGATGCTCAGACAATCAGATCGGTTAGGCGTAAGTTCAATCTCCATGACAATATCATCAAGTCCTAATGCCTGTGATATAGACATCCCAATTTTTAGATCAGTCGGCAAATCCATTATTCCGCTGTGATCATCGCTGATATTTAACTCTCTTTCTGAACATAGCATACCGTAGGACGAAACACCTCTGATAGTGACAGGCTCAATTTTCATTCCATTAGGTAATTCAGCACCGATCAGGGCAATTGGCGATAACATGCCTACTTTCGCATTTGGCGCCCCGCAGATAACTGATAAATTCTCTCCTGTGCCAATATCAACCTCGCAAATTGTAAGTTTGTCTGCGTTTGGATGCTTTTTCTGTGATACAATCTTGCCTACAAGGACTTTATCAAGCCCTTTTGTGGATTTTGATGTTAAACTTTTGACCTCAAGTCCAACCATAGTCAGCTTTTCTGCTAACTCTGACGGCGAAATATCAACATCAACATATTCCTTTAACCATTCAAGACTAACTAACATTCAGAATTCTCCTTGTTTATATAATAAAATTGAATCAAAATTGCTGCAAAAATCTCAGATCATTCTCAAAGAAAAGCCTGATATTGTCTATACCATAGATTAGCATCGCCACACGCTCAATTCCCATTCCAAAGGCAAAACCTGTATATTTTTCAGGGTCATATCCGACCGCTTTGAAGACTTCTGGATCAACTGAACCTGATCCAAGTATTTCAAGCCAACCTGTATTAGAACATGTTTTACATCCTGACCCTTTACAGACAGCACAGCCGATATGCACTTGGGCGCTTGGCTCTGTAAATGGGAAAAAGTCTGGCATAAAGCGATATTTTGTCCCTTTGCCAAACATCTGTTGGATAAAGCTGACAAGGACACCTTTCAAATCGCTAAATCTGATATGCTCATCAACCATAAGTCCTTCTACTTGCTGAAACATTGGCGAATGTCTGAGATCGTCATCTCTGCGATAAACTTTGCCCGGAACGATAACTCTAACTGGCGGTTTTTGTCGCTCCATTACCCTTATTTGAACTGCTGATGTTTCTGTGCGAAGAAGAACACCGTCCTTTATATACATTGAATCACGCTCATCTCTCGCTGGATGATGCTCTGGCATGTTTAACGCATCAAAATTATAATAATCAATCTCCACCTCAGGACCGTCTGCAACCTGAAATCCCATACCTTTGAATATCTCCACGATCTCCTCGGTTATCTGTGTAAGCGGATGCTTTTTGCCCGTTATATGCCTGCGACCTGGTAATGTTATGTCTATGAATTCAGACGCAAGTTTGGCTGAATATTCCTTAACCTTCATAGCTTCTATGGCTTTGTCTAACTCGGTGGAGAGCGTATCCTTTATTTTGTTAGCAAGCTGTCCTATAATAGGTCTTTCCTCAGGCGGAACATCTTTCATACCTTTCAATATATCAGTCAATACGCCCTTTTTGCCGAGATATTTTACTCGGATATTGTCCAACTCTGCAAGGCTCTTAGCTAATGCTAATTGTTCTAATGCCTCTGATTCAATTGTTTTTAGTTTTTCTTGCATTTAACACTCCTCTATTGTTGCTTTAATTCCATCTTTTGCCAATTAAGGTTTGATCCTATATTGGGATTATAAGTTGGATCATCAGAAAGTATATATTCACCAAGACTATTAGTCCATGCGTTTTTATATCCGCTTGGCAACTCAATATTCCTTTGCTCTATCGGATTATAATATGAATCTACACCCCTTATTGCCTGACTGAAGTTTTCAGAGATTCTATCATAAGCAGATTGCCTATTTTGATAGGTCTCCATCATCATGTCGCTTATTTCGTTGCTGGTCTGACTGATAATCCTGCTTATCTGACCGATCGTTTGTATCTGCTGAATTTGATTTCGGATTAGAAATTCTACCAATTGATTATATTTGTTAAACCACTGTGGGTTTAATTGAAATGAACTTACCATAGCTTGAAATATTTTAGCAGAGGCGTCTAATTTCCCTTTTTCTGCTTTAAATGAAAATAGATAATCCCCCATCCAATTAGTGTTAGCAGTCACCCCATAGATTGACTGTATAGGATAGGTCATTGATTCAATAACCGCAAAGAATACCTCTTCGTATAATTTCCCGTTAAGCTGATACTCAACCTTCATTTTTCCTGCATCCGCAGTCGTAGTTATGCCCGGTGTTTGTTGCATTTTTGACAATTGCCGTGCTAATTCTGGGACGAGTTCCTTTTCAACAATCCGTAAGTTTGATACATTGTTTCGGGCTTTTGGAATTAGGATAGTTTGTAAAAATTCTAATGGTCCAACCGGTTGACGGACCTCAGCGCCAAAATAACGAGAACCGACGGGCTTTAAACTGAGGGTTAATGGATTTGTTGACCAGAAATACATTTGATTTGGAAAAACTTCTAACTCCTCTGATCCTTTTGTGTTAGTGACCTTGAAAGCTGATACCGCTGGCATAGCAGGATTATCTAATAGCCAATATATCTTTCCGTCAAATTTCCAATCCGAAGGTATAAGCATACGAAATGCCTCTATTCCAATTCCCTCTTTATCAATGTATTGAAAAGTCTTGAATTTGATCGGCTCGCTTATTGGGCTATCTTGCTTTGACGTTTTGGCACAACCATTATTTGCAAAGTTAATTAAAAGAAAAACCATTAAAGACAAAATTAGCACTTTTTCCATAATAGCACCCCCGAACAAATAAAAAAATGTATAAAAGCTCGCCCATTAATATTACTGAATTGAATCTTTTTATTATTGCAACGTGTATCAGACATTATACATATAAATATTTGCTTTGTCAATTATTGAAAACTGAAGATCGGACATGAGTTCGGACAATTTATTATCTAATTAAATTATCTAGGGAAATCCCTCTAAATCTTCCTTTTCTATGATGGGGAAATATGTCGCTCCTGACGGAGCTAAAAGATTTTTTATTCAATGTGTTTTCTATAAATATATCACCCCTTCGGGGTTAAAAGTCCTTAACTTAATGATTATGCCCTTACTTATGTCTGAACCTCAGAAACGTATGTTGATA
>DTPJ01000435.1 GCA_011334435.1 Candidatus Poribacteria bacterium
ATATGCTTTAAAACCCCATCAAGTTCTGGATTTTTTTCTTCTAAAGCAGACAGGGCTTTGTTGAGCTGATTACCTACATCTTCTTTTAAGCTTAGGATATTTTTCCATCTTGCTCGCTTAGGAACAAAAAAAGTATCACCATAAGAGTTTTCATCTTCAATTAATTCTTTTATTTGCTCTTCAGATAGACCCTTGCTACTGAATTCATTTCTAATTTCTTCCTGTTTTGTTTCAAATACATCCGAAACACGCTTTAGAAATAGCATACCAAATATATATTCTTTATATTCTGAGGCATCCATCTTGCCCCTTAAAATATCTGCCGCTTTGAATAAATGTGTTTCAAGTTGTCGTAATGTAATCTTTCCGTTATTCATTTTTTCACCTTTATTTTAATCGTGGTGGGCTTGGGCATTTCACTTAACGTTCCCAGCATATACGACGTTGCCGAAGGCAATGTCCCGGAGGGCAAGGGCGTAAGCCCGTAGCGTATATGCTGTGTTATCTGCTGTTGCCACATATTTACTCATTTGACCGTCTCAAATGAAAACCTAAAACTGTATTTCTTTAATTGAAGGTTAGGCACTGCACGGGCAGCAAAGACTACGCGAGAAGGGAAATCCCCCGCAACCAAAATACCACGTACGGGCTTCTGTTCTGTCTCACTAAGAGCACCTATATAGGATAATACTTGGGCAATACAATCAGGGGTAGCAGCACCAGCTTTCAGCTCTATGACGACAATGGCACCTTCTTTGTCTTCAGCAGTAATATCAATTCTACCCACTTCTGTTGTTTGCTCCTTCCCCTCATCAATAATCTTAAGCCCTTGCTCAAGCTGTTCAATATTAGAACGGAGAGCTTTCTGAAGGTCACGCTCAAGTCCAAAAGTTGTCTCCATCGCCTCTATGACCTCATCAGCTTCCGAAGGCTCGGTATAAGTTCCCATTGTTAAATGAGCTTTTATTGCGCTAACTGTTCCTGGAGATACTCCGACCTTCGCAGCGATTTGCTCTCTGCTTAATTTTTTTTCTCGTAGTAAAGCAATGATTTCGGATTTTTGATTTTCAGATATTGAACTCATCTATTCCACCTCCTCGGTAATTGCACCTAACGTTTCCAGCATAAAAGAAGTTTTGCTGAAGGCAAAAATTTGGGTGAGTGCTGTAAGGCACGACCCCTTTTATGCTGTGTTAGGCGAAGTCGCATTTTTGTCATTTCAATTTCTCCAATTTAGGCTGGAGTAATTTGTAAAATATTTTCATCTTCTCTATAGCCCATTTTTTCAACTCATCAGTCATTTTCCCTTCGCCCTTTTCAATATATAATCTTGCCTCAGTTTTACACCAATCCTCTTGTATGATAACTTTTTCTCCAGTTTCTTTTTCAATCTCGTTCTTTGATTTTTCTATCTCTTTTAGTAAGTTTCTATTAGCATCTTTGTTCTCTTTCTCGAAATGTAATTCCACCCCCAAACTACTTCGGGGACGTCCATGGAAACACCACTCAAAATGGACACGACTTATCCCAGTAGGTATCGAATAATACCGCTTGGGGTAAGGTTCGTGTAAATTAGGTATAATGTCCTTCATTGCATGCCTTAATTCTTGAAAGAACTTAAGATACTCTTCTTGCGTCCGTGTTAGCGTTTTTTCAATGCTTTCTTTCCTCTCGGATTTAATAATGTACTCTTCAGCTTCGGGTAGAGGAATTATAGTAGAGGATACAAGTCCAATTTTCTCATCATCAATTTTGTAAGGCATTAATTTGATACAAGATATATCTACGCCAAATTTTCTCAACCATAACACTGCTGTAGTAACCTCTGGTCTAAATTCCTTTGCCACAAGCATAATCCTTGGTTTATCATCGAGTTCCTCAAAATCAGCATTATCAATGAAGTCAAACAAATCTTTTTTGATTTCCTCATCCGTTTGTTCTTTACCATTTTTAGCAATAAAATCTTTTCTGAGAGACACCACCTCTTCCATAGTCAATGTTGAACAATATGCAGCGTATTTTATTGCCTGAAGTTCGACGGTCTTTCCACTTTCTTCTCGTTTCAATTCTACGATTACCAATTTTCCATTTTTATCAATAGCAAGTAGGTCAAGTCTCTCTTTTGTTTTATCAAATTTATCGTATTCTGTGGTTATTATAAGCAACTCCTCTCCTACTATTTCAGGAAAATTTATCAGCCACTTCTCGATATCCCTCCTTTCCATAATTTCATGAGTTCTAAAGTCTGTTTCCTCGCAGGCTAAAAGTTTCTTATTTTTCTTGTCATATGTATACAACATAATCTTTATCCTCCTTTGCGCTTTTGCCTAACGGTTCCAGCATAAAAGAAGTTTTGCTGAAGGCAAAAATTTGGGCAAGTGCGTAAGGCACGACCCCTTTTATGCTGTGTTATACGCTGTTGGTCGCTCTTTGTCATTGGCAAAATTCTCCTATTGTAAAACATTAATAATCTCCTTACACGATAAAAATTGAACAATGTCAGCGACATAATCATCTATATCATAATCTTCTCCAGATGACTTAATTATTACCTCTGCTGGGGTCGGTCTTATCTCTAAAAGATTTTTGTCATAATCTTTTATCATCCCGATTATTCTCAGTGTTGCATCTTCCAATGTCTTATTATTTCTGTTTAGTCGGAATTTATTAACTTCTTTTAACATTTCGCTATTTTTCAGGATTGATAGTGTATAGTTATTCAGTTTCTTGTTTTTCTTAAAATTTTGATCCAACACCGCTCTTTCACTCATTGTAATCATCTGTCCCAGCCACAAATCATCATACAACATTCCCTCCAACTGTTTTTTGAAATGTTCAATGTCATATTTTTGTTTTCCAATGAAAAGACGTTGGATAACTTCATTTCCATAAACAGCAATTATATTTACTTTTATACTATCCACTACAAACTCAATAAGAAAAACCTTCTCAGGTAATTTTTCCTCATCAACTTTATATTGAACATTTTTATCTTTCAGAGTCTTGATTATGTCATTTTTACCTCTTAGAAGACCATTGTAACAAATTCCCCATTCTTCATCTTTTTGTGTTGTTGCAGGTTCTCCTTGAATATCAAACAAGATTCCACCTATGAGAAAAACATTCCTTATACCTGCATTCTTAATGCAATTTCTAAAGGATTGATTTCCAATGATTAACTTTGTGAATTTATTAAACTTTTCCATCAATTCAACCCTTCCCGCAGTA
>DTPJ01000625.1 GCA_011334435.1 Candidatus Poribacteria bacterium
TAAGGAGGACAGACTTGAAAGAGCTTACCGATCTATCTTTGGATACTGCAAAATTGGCTGGTGCAAGCTATGCAGATATAAGAATAATAATAACAAACTATGAATATGTCTCGGCGAAAAACGAAAAAATAGCGGATATAAACAGGTCTGATGACGAAGGGTTTGGCGTCCGTGTGATCGCAGATGGGGCTTGGGGATTTGCATCAAGCAGTAAGGTCACAAAATCTGAGATAGAACGTGTCTCTGCCCAAGCTGTCAAAATCGCTAAGGCAAGCGCCCTGCTTAAAAAATCCAATGTTATCCTTGCTGATGAACCACCGCATATTGACACTTGGAAAACTCCGTATCTAAAAGACCCATTTATTGTCCCTTTGGAGACTAAAATTGACCTTCTATTGAAGATCAACAACGAATTGATGAAAGTCAAAGATATAAAGGTCGCTAGATCACACATGAGGTTTATCCGTGAACATCAGTTTTTCGCCAGCACTGATGGCAGTTTTATTGAACAAGAGTTGCTCAGATCAGCTGTCGGATACACTGCAACCGCAGTCGGTGAAGGTGATATGCAGGTCAGGTCTTATCCAGATTCTCATGGATGGCACTCTATGTCCAAAGGCTATGAGTTTGTAGAGGAATTGCCACTTCTTGAGAATACTCAACGCGTAGCAGAGGAAGCATCTGCCTTGATAAAAGCGCCGAAATGCCCTGAAATGAAAACTGATTTAATTATCAGTGGCTCGCAATTGTCCTTGCAGATACATGAGTCAGTCGGGCATCCAACGGAACTTGACAGAGTGTTAGGGACAGAGGCAAATTACGCAGGCACCAGTTTTGTAACACCTGAAAAATTAGGAAGTTTCAAATATGGTTCGCCAATAGTCAATATAGTCGCTGATTCTACAATTCCTTATGGATTAGCGACCATCGGTTATGATGATGAGGGCGTTTCTGCTCAAAGATGGCATTTGATAGAGAATGGCATTTTTGTCGGCTATTTGACATCAAGGGAGACTGCACCAGTTATCGGCGAAAAACGTAGTCGTGGGGCAATGCGCGCTGATGGATGGCATAATATCCCACTTATCCGTATGACAAACATCAGTCTAATGCCCGGCGAATGGACACTTGACGACCTTATAGCAGACACAAAAAACGGCGTTTTCGTTGATACTAACCGTAGTTGGAGTATAGATCAGAAGCGTTTGAACTTCCAATTTGGAACAGAGATAGCTTGGGAGATTAAAAATGGTAAAAAGACCAGAATCTTAAAAAATCCCGTTTATCAGGGTATAACGCCAGAATTTTGGAATTCTTGCGATGCAATATGCAACGGAGATCATTTCGTCCTATGGGGAGTTACAAACTGTGGGAAAGGTCAACCCGGTCAAACTGCTGAGATGTCTCATGGTTCTGCTCCCGCAAGATTTAGAAATGTGCAAATGCTTTAAAAAGAGGAAAGCCTTATGAAGACACTGAAATATATGGCAATTATATTATCCTTAGCTTTTATCATTTATGGTTGTTCTGTCAATCCTGTCACAGGTAAAAGGGAGTTTATGATATTCACTGACGAACAGGAGATCAACTTCGGAAAGGAAGCTGATCCAGATATTCAATGGCAGTTCGGAGGAGTATATAATGACCAGCAATTATCCGCTTATGTAGAAACTGTTGGACAAAAGACTGCATCTGTTTCAGACAGAAATAAAATCCCATATCATTTTAAGATAGTTGACACTTCGGACATCAACGCTTTCGCATTGCCGGGAGGCTATATATACATTACAAGAGGTCTTCTTGTCCGTTTAGAAAACGAGGCTCAGTTATCCGCAGTATTAGGACACGAAATAGGTCATGTGAACGCTAGGCATAGCATGAAGAGGATGCAAAATACGCTTGGATTTCAGGTTTTATTGGCAATATTAGATCAGGCAGCTAGTGGAAGCAAAAGTTATCAGGAATGGCGAGGGCTTGTGAAAACTGGTAGCTCAGTGGCTTTTGCTGCTGTTTCTCTTGGCTATGGTCGGGAGAATGAATTTGAGGCAGATGCACTCGGCACTAAATATGCGAGTAGGGCAGGCTATGATCCGCAAGGCATGGTGCAATTGCTTCAATTACTCAAAAATCTTAGCGAACGTGAGCCATCGTCTATTGAACTATTTTTCATGTCACATCCTAAGACATCAGACCGCATTAAAAAAGTAAATGAAGAGATAGCTAAATTGCCTCCTCAGAATCAAAAGGGCGTCGTCAATCAAGATGATTACAAATCAAAAGTAAGCGATCTATTAATTGTCCAAAAGGCTTATGAACATTATGATAAAGGCGAGGAATTTCGCTCAAAGGGCAATTATAGTCAGGCGATCAATGAATATAATCAGGCATTAAGCATTAGAAATATAGCTAAGGCACATTATGGCATTGGTCGTGTTTATTCTGCACAGGGCAAATATGATCAAGCGATTAGCGAATATAAAGCTACATTGAGAATTGACCCTGGATTTGTCTTCGCACATAACAGCATGGGCATCGCATATATGAATTTAAGACAATATGATAATGCAGTGACATCATTCAAAAAAGCGGCGAGTTTATATGAAAATTTTGACGATGCATGGGCAAATCTCGGCGAGGCGCACTATCACTTGAAGCAATATACAGATGGTATAAAGGCTCTTGATATGGCATTGACGCTCAATGCTGAACATCCAAGGGCTTATACGACTCTCGGACTATGCTATGAGGCAACTGGGGATAAACAGAAGGCGATAACTGCTTATGAACAGGCTATAAAGGTTGCGCCAAAAGAGAGTTACACTGAAACTGCCCGTCAACGCTTGTCAGAATTGAAAAAATCATAGATCAATTGATCAAATTCCGTATAATGATCACTGATCAATAATTACTGATCACTGATTACTGATCACTAACTCATGTGCCTGTAGCTCAGAAGGATAGAGCGTTGGACTCCGGATCCGAAGGTCGGCGGTTCGAATCCGCCCAGGCATATTCTTGTACTGCACCCCATTTTTCAAGACATTTTTTATGCCCAAAAGTTGTAGAGATTATGCCGCTGACTTCATATATTGACTTTCATACTTTTCCTCAAACTCTTCTGGGGTTCTTTGGTAACAAAAATACTTTTTTAGCATTTGATATTAGAACAAATACTTGATATTATTAACTTTAGAATGATTCACCACAAGCAAATAGTTTACCAAA
>DTPJ01000468.1 GCA_011334435.1 Candidatus Poribacteria bacterium
GTTGACTCTATTGGTGTTGATGATGTTTTCATAGCGAATCTTATAGTCGGAAGCCAAAAAATAGATAGATTGTTAAAATTATCCGAAAAAGCCAAAGTTATTGTCGGAGTAGATAGCGTTGAAGTTGCACAGCCAATATCCGATTACGCGATGAAGTGTGGATTAAAAGTCCCAGTCCTCATTAAGATAGATGTTGGGTTGCAAAGACTTGGCGTTCCTTATGGCAGACCAGCGTTGGAATTAGCTAAAAAAATAGATAAAATGAAAGGTCTGGAATTAGAAGGGATTTACACACATGAAGGTCATGCTTACGGTGTGACAGATAACAATCAGATCAAATCCATAGCGTTAGAGGCAGGACATAAGATGATCCAGACCGCAGAGATGATCAGAAAAACAGGTATTGAAGTTAAAACTGTAAGTGTTGGCTCAACCCCGACAGTGAGAACAAGCCTTACAATAGAAGGGATAACAGAGGTCCGTCCAGGAGCTTATGTTTTCAACGATTATTTTGAGATGAGGCTTGGCGTATCAACTGAATATGACTGTGCTTTCACAATACTTGCGACGGTGATCAGTGTCCCATCAGAAGATAGGGCTGTCATAGATGCAGGCACTAAATCATATACCTCTGATAAGGCTCAGGCTTTTGGTGTATATGGATTGATAAAAGGTATGCCAGATGTCCATTTAGTCCGAGCTTATGAAGAACACGGCGTTATAAATATGCCAGAGGGCAAACTGAAAGTCGGCGATAGAATTGAGATCATACCGAATCATGTCTGCCCCGTAGTAAATCTTTTTGACGAGGTTGTCGCATTACGAAAAGATAAAGTAGAAGCGATATGGAAAGTATCCGCCAGAGGAAAATTAATGTAATTTAATCGCTAAGATACTTTATCTTGCGCCGACAACTTTCAAGGCATAGTCAACACCAGCGACTGCATCTTTGCCGTAGAAGTCACAACCAGTGCTTTGGCGGACTAAGTCTGTTACAGGACCTCCTCCGATCATTATTGAGACTTTATCACGCAAACCAGCCTTCTTTATTGCCTCAACCGTAGCGGTAGCGGAATCATAAACTGCGGTCAGAAAAACGCTCATACCTACTATCGTTGCCCCGCTATCTTTTATCGCTTGAACAAATTTTTCAGGTGCACCATCTACACCGAGATCGATAACCTCAAATCCAGTGCCACGAAGCATTAATCCGACTATATCTTTTCCGAGATCATGAATATCGCCTTTAACTGTTCCAAGAACAACTTTGCCAAGAGTTTTTTCGCTTTCTTTTGTGCCTTTTAACATTGGCTCAAGTTGTGCGGTAATGTCTTTCATAATCTCTCCCGCATACATTAATTCAGAGACAAAATAAGTGCCTTGCTCATATTTTTTTCCGATCTCAACCATGCCTTTTTGACATTCTTTTAATATTTGAGTTGCTGGGACACCTTCTGCGAGTTTTTTCTTGACCAGTTCTTTCACTTTATCTTCATTCAATTCACCCATGGCTTGAGATATGCTCTCCATTTCTGCCATTTATTAATTCCTCCTTTACGAAAATTCTAAATATTAGATTTATGCGGCGATTAAAACGAACCAAATATAGATATAGGCAAGATTATCTATGTCTTCCCAAACACGTTTTATCAGTTCTTCATCGCCAGTTATTTTCTCATATTCTTTTCTCTTTTCTTCCCATGGTATACAAACACCGGGTTTTTTTTCAATCTTTTCTTCTGGCATTTCAAAGCCTCCTTCACCGATCACTGGTCACTGATTTAATATACTCCATATTCGCGAGTAAACTCTATCATCGCTTTGACATTTTCAATTTTTGCGTCTTGCTGAATTATAGCGCCGGCGTCCATGATATATCCACCATCTTTTGCTACGCCGTCTATAATCTTTTTGCAAAAAGCTCTGACATCATCAGGTGTTCCATAAGTCAATAGGTCATTTGGAATTCCACCGCTTAGACAGAATTTGTCGCCAACTGCCTTATGGACTTCAAAAATATCTCCTCTGTCAACATGATAAATAATGCTTTTAGGGGGCAATTCAGCAGTATATTTGAGATTTTTGTCCCAATCGCCTTCTGCATAGAAAAGCACTTGCCAACCCATATCGTTCAGATCAAGGATTATCTGTTTTAGCGAGGGCCAATAGAATTTCTCATAAGCCTGATAGGACATAAAGGGAGCGCATCCACGATGTAACCACACGGTTATTGGAACGGTCTTTGTTGGATCTGCGGTTGCGTATGCATTATACATCATGTGCGGTCTGAGTGCTTCACATGCGGCAATGACCTTTTCTGGACGTCTATAAAAATCCGCAGATAATTGACGATAGCCTCTTAATTTATCTGCGAGTATATCACAAGGGGCTTTTAACGCACCTGCTATTGCACTTACGGTTCCGCATTCCTTTTTCAGCAATTCGCCTTGGACGCCGAAGCCTTGAAAATACTTCATCATAGCTATTCCGCCTTTTAGCCATGCGAGATTAGAGCGATACGTGCCTTTCTCAGTATCCTTCATAATTCTCGGTAGCCAGACGTTCGCCAAAAAGCCTGTTGGATCGTCTATAAGCTGATCGTATTCGTCAGCTTTCATATATGCGTCTTCTTCGTTTTGTGGCTCTATGTATTGGAATGCCTCATCAGGTTCAAGGTCAATGCCCGGCACCTTATAATATCTTGTGCTATTTGCCTCTGTCATACCTGTCCAGACATAGACCATATTGCCGACGACTGCATCTACGTCAAAGTCTTTTGCAAATTTACGCACTGCGGAGAATGCTATATCTGCGTCGTGTGTGACTTCTTGACAGGTATAACCAGCATATTTAGCGACGAACTCAGCCACGAAAGGTCTTATAGGTATCTTATCGGGCTTTCCGTTTTTCATAGCTGTAACATAGCGTTCCAGCCTTTCGTTATATAGCTTTTCCATATCTTCCATTTCAATCCTCCTTGTTTGATAATTATTTTTTTATGACAATGCCATTTTAATTGCTAAAAAATTTGACAAACGATAAAATATTATTTATAATTATAATAGACCTATTACTCCAATCAATATTAGAAATATGATTTTCATGTGACTACTTTATTGTAAACATTAAATTGACTTGTGTTCGTATATTACCATTAAGGAACGTAAAATGTCAAGCACAATTCATCCAATCATATTGTCTAACCGTCAAAAATTTTTGTCTA
>DTPJ01000542.1 GCA_011334435.1 Candidatus Poribacteria bacterium
TTATATGAGAAATCAAACAGCGTTGGAAGGATGGATGTTTATTAGTTTTATCGCATTGCAGTGGTATTATCGTATTTACAAATTGTTATCCGAAAAACAACTTCTATCAAAATTCTCTCCACAAGATTTGCTCATGCATTTGGCAGAAATCAAGAAAGTGAAAATCAATGACTCATGGCATACAGCCGAAATAACAAATAAAACCCAGAAACTTATAGAAAAATTGGATCTACATATTACGTAAATCAAGCGGAGTTACGGGTTAAATAGTTGATAAAGGTAAACCATACGAAAGCTTGGGACACAAAGCCTTTAACCTAAGGGCTATAAAACAGCCTATGGTGGCCGGGTTGCCGAAAATAGACGAGTAAGTTGCATTAGTAAGTAGCAGTTGAAATATTCCTGCCGTTCAGTTTTTCTTCCTTTGGTAACCCATTAAGTTTCAGAAATGATTTCATTAGTTGCAAGAACATTAAAAATTTAATAGAATTTGGGAATAAGCGAAGGCCGTATACAGGCAAAAAACAATTTCTCACTGTATAGACAATACGTTGGAATAGCGAATGAGGTGCTTTATTAAAAAAAATAGAAATAGAGAATATTAGGGTAAAAATAAGAATGCTTTATAGCATAGCAGTAGCATTTAATATGATGGTTATTAAAGAGTCATATAAATGTACCGAAAAACTAATTCATAGTGATACAAAGCCTTTGAGCTTTGAATTTAAAGATGCAATCGGAGAACTCGAGAGAAATGCAGGAACCCAATTTGACCAGCAATTGGGTGAGGTTTTTATCAAAAATGTAACTCGTGAACACTTGCAATAGCATATTAAATAGAGAGCGGCACACAAGATGGAAGATGAAAATAAGACAAAAAAGCAGCTCATAAATGAATTAGAGGAACTGCGCCAACGTATTACTGAGTTAGAAATATTAGGAACCAAATACAAAAATGCAAAGAAGGAACGTGATCTATTATTCAATTACTCAATCGATATGTTATGCATTGCCGGTTTTGATGGCTACATTAAAGAACTAAACCCCTCCTGGGAAAAAACACTTGGCTGGTCAAATAATGAACTTCAGTCTAAACCATACCTTGATTTTGTTCACCCAGAGGATCGTGAATCTACCATCAGTGCTGCTAAGCGCCTTGAAGAGGGAAAGGTGATTGTCACTTTTGAGAACAGATATTTATGTAAGGATAGTTCATATAAATGGATTTTCTGGAAAGCCTTTCCATTAATTGAGGAAATTTTATTTTTTGCTGTAGCACGTGATATCACCGAACAAAAGAGATTAGAAGAGGAATTAGAGCGTACACAAAGCCAGTTTGAATTAGAGGTGAATGCTCAAACAGCTGAACTGAGACAAAGAACAGAGGATTTATTGAAAGAAAAGGCATTTACTGAAAATACATTAAATGCTCTTAAAGATATATTCTTTGTTTTTGATCTGGAAGGCAGATTCCTAAGGTGGAATAAGGCAATAAATGAGGTCTCAGGATATAGTGATGAGGAAATATCCTCAATGAAGCCGACTGAATTATTCCTAAAGGAAGACATTCAGAAAATTGAGGAAGCTATCAATAAGATAATGAAGGAAGGTTATGCCAGTATTGAAGCATTTGTTGTCAATAAAGACGGAAAGCATATACCTTATGAATTTGCTGGCAGTTTACTCAAGGACTTTAAAGGTGTTCCGTTAGGTATTTGTGGAATTGGTAGAGATATCAGCGAACGCAAGATGTTCGAAGAAAAAATTAAATATTATGTCTCATATGATATTCTAACCGAACTGCCTAATCGGGCCTTATTTTTAGAACATATCAAAGCATCAATGGCACGTGCAACCAGACAGAAAGATTATAAGTTCGCCGTTATCGTTTTTAATATCGACAATTTTAAGAAAATCATTAAAAGCTTTGGCCATATTGCCGGTGATCAACTACTGATAGAAGTGGCAGCACGATTAAAAAAGCATTTACGTCCGTATGATACAGTGGCACGGGTTGAATATGATGCAGTCGCACGACTTGGGGGAGACGAGTTTGCAATCCTATTATCAGATATTAAGAATATCAGAAACGTGATAAGAGCAGCTGATCGTCTTCACAATAAAATCAAACTTCCTATAAAAATAAACAATCATATTGTGAATATCACAGCAAGCATCGGGATCGCTGTAGGTAAACCAGGGTACGAAAACCCTGAAGATATTCTAAGGGATGCTGACACTGCAATGTATAAAGCTAAAACACTTGGCAAGGGATGCTATGTGATATTTGATGAAGTCATGCACGCCCAGGCAGTCTCCTATTTGCAGCTGGAAAATAGTTTACAACAGGCAATTGAAAAGAATCAGTTTCTGTTAAATTATCAGCCTATAGTTTTGCTTGAGACCAATGAAATTATGGGATTTGAGGCTCTCTTGCGCTGGAAATCTCCGGAGAGGGGTTTAGTTGCACCGAATGAAATTATATCAATAGCAGAAGAGACAGGATTAATAATACCCATAGGCAGATGGGTACTCCTCGAGGCATGCAGACAGATGAATGCTTGGCAAACGCGGTTACCTATATATTCGCATTTAACAATAAGCGTGAATGTCTCAGTCAAACAATTTACACTCGATCTTGTGCAGACGATAAAGCAAATCCTGAACGAAACAGGTCTTAACCCAGCCTGTCTAAAACTGGAAATTACTGAAAGCGTTATTATAAATAATCCTGAAACTGCAGAAGAAATATTTTCACAGTTAAAAAAACTTAATATAAAGGTGCAGATGGATGATTTTGGGACTGGGCACTCCTCATTAAGCTATCTTCATCAATTCCCTTTTGATGCTTTGAAGATTGATCGGTCTTTTGTCCAGTCCATGTGTGATAATGAGTGGGCGATGGAGATAGTCAAAACGATTATTACAATGGCTCATAACATGAAAATGGAAGTAATCGCAGAAGGGGTAGAAACAATTGAACAACTTGAAGAATTGAGAAAGCTGAAATGTGACTATTATCAAGGATATTGGTTCTCAAAACCTTTAGGGTGGAAAGAGGCTGAGGCATTATTAATAGACAATATTCAGTAAACTGGGTCAAGACGCATACTATATTAAAACCTCATAAAAGGAAAAGAAAGGGTATATTCTTCATTGTTCTAATTTATGGAGAAAGTAATTTTTTTGATACAATTATAAATAATAACTTGGCAGGGATAA
>DTPJ01000726.1 GCA_011334435.1 Candidatus Poribacteria bacterium
GCAAGACTTAATGCCTCAACCATGAGAGCAAATCCTCCGCCAGAAGTAGATGCCAAAGCCCTTGCCCCTGCATACCAAGCACCGATGACCATATTCATCGCGCTTATCTCGTCCTCTGCCTGTTCACCTATTATCCCAAATTGTTTTGAATATTGGGCAAGTGTTGTAGCGATGCCTGTTGATGGTGACCTAGGCTAGAATGATATCAAATCACAACCTCCCGCTATTGCACCAAGTGCCAACGCCTCTACACCGTCCATTATGATCTCCTTAGTTATTTGGGAAGAACGTTGAACGTTAACGCGAATATCGTTACCTTTCAGCAACTCATCGCTTAAAGCATACCCCTGTTCAGCAGCGTCTATATTTTTTTGAATAATGCTTTCGTCTTTGCCCGCAAACCGTTTTCTCAGATAATTACTGAATAACTCAATATCAACATCAAATAGCCTTAACATTAACGCAGAGGCAATTGTATTTGAATAGATAGCTCCGCCAACTTTTACCGCTATTTCTGATATCGGCACATTAATTGATCGGTGACCTTGATTTTCATCTTTAAACGATTTTTCCTCTCCTATTATCAATGTATCGGGAGATAATCTTTTACGGACATGCGTTAAAGCCCCCTTGCCAAATGGTATTAATATGTCAATTCTATTAACAGGTGCAGAAACCTTTTTTGATGAAATACGTATTGATGTTGAATTATTTCCGCCACGGATACGAGACATATACTCTTGGCTTGAAAAAACATTATATCCTGAAAGTTTTAGTGTTTGTATCATCAGATGCTCAACTGTTTGTATTCCCTGACCAGCTTCTCCGCAAAGGACAATTGAGACATCATCAATGAGATTTATTCCTTTATCCATTAAAATCCTCCGATAATCTTATGGATTAGTTCCTGTTTCAACAGGCATTCCCTCAACATTAGACCATTCGTTAAATCCGCCATCGTAATTCTTTACATTGGGATAGCCGAGTATATGCTTCAATGTAAAATAGGTATGTGCTGACATTTGCCCCTGACCGCATGAGACGATTATGTCCTTGTCGGGAGTAACGCCGATTCCCTCATATATTTTTTTGAGTTCATCTTTGCTTTTCCACGTTCCATCATCATTTAGATCAAGACCCCAAAAATGATTTATTGAACCTTTGATATGCCCTTTTCTTTTCCAATTTCCCTTTTCTCCTGAATAAAGATCAGCAGGTCTAACATCAAGAATAATAGCACTGTTATTGTTAACAGCACTGCTTACCTCGTTCAATTCTACTCTGACATTCTTATTGAGTTTAGCTACATATGATGTCGGAGTGATCTGTGGATAGTCTTGCGTTACGGGGCGATTTTCTGCTTTCCATTTTGCCCATCCACCATCAAGAATTGCGGATTTTGTATGTCCTATATAATCTAATGCCCATAGCAGATATGGGGCTTTGTAATCGCCCTTTTCAGAGTATATAACAACCATAGTCTTATTATTGATCCCAGCTTTTCCTAAGAGGTTAGCTAAATCTTTGATCGGCATTAATTTAACAGGGACGCCTTGATCGGGCCATCTAATAGCATCTGGATTGATATAGACCGCACCGGGTATATGTTCAAGCCAATATGCAGTTACGCTATCCCTTACATCTACTATCCTAAGATCAGCTGTTGAAAGATTGCTTGCAAGCCAGTTGGTATCAACTAATTTAGGTGTTGTCTCTTGTGCAATTGACGTAATAGAAGAGACAAAAACAAATGCAATTATTGTCAGGATTAGATTAACGAAAAACAATTTTTTCATACTTACCTCCATTTTAATATATTCAAATCTTTTGCTTTATTAATTTTACTTCATCTGCTCTATTTTTATCGCAGATAAGCAAACCATCAGCGGTATCTATTATTATAACGTCTTTCACGCCAATTAGGGCTACAATTTTTTGTGTGGAATATATTATACATCCGTTTGAATCTAAAGAAATGTATTTTCCGTAGTGAAAGTTAGAATTTTGATCTGCCTCCCAAGTCTCTGATACTTCCGTCCATGTTCCCATATCGTTCCAATCAATATCGGTAGGAATAACAAGCATATTTTCTGCTTTTTCCATAACAGCATAGTCAATTGAAATATTCCGTATATCAGGATACATGCTATCTATAGCTTTTTTCTCGTCTGAAGTATTGATGCTTTTTTCAATTTGCATTATCTTTTCATAAATATCGGGTGTTAATTCGGACATCATATTAAATAACCACTTGATCGGGAAAGCATATATTCCACTGTTCCAAAGATATTTTCCTGTTGATAGAAATTCTTTTGCCTTTTTCTCATCAGGCTTTTCTGTAAAGCCCTCGGATTTGAATATGGAAAAATTTCCGTCATTAGAAACCTGATCCCCTATTTTTATGTATCCAAACCTAATGGCTGGAAAAGTAGGCTTTATGCCGAGGGCAACAGCGGTATTATGCTTTTCTGCGAAATATACAGCCTTAGACATGACATTTTTGAAGGTGATCTCATCCTTTATTAGCTGTTCACCGGGCATAGTTATAATTATCCCTGATTGATCTTTTCTTTTCATATATAAAGCAGAAAGAGCTATACACGCAAGCGTGCCTTTAGC
The DNA here is from genome assembly GCA_011334435.1 of Candidatus Poribacteria bacterium. GTDB lineage: Bacteria > Poribacteria > DTPJ01 > DTPJ01 > DTPJ01 > DTPJ01. Next base: position 2,620 of record DTPJ01000726.1, read on the forward strand.
TTCTGGCTCTAATATGAGATTTTCATAAGGAATTTCGTCAGCTTGATCTTTTAGTTCCTGTTCATGAAGTCTGTTGGATATTATGAAAATTTTTTCTGGGGATGTCAGATGTTTGACCCTTGATATAGTTCTTTGAAGGAGAGAAATTCCCGTCCCATCAAAACAAAGAAATGCCTTAGGGATATTTTTTGCTGTCAATGGCCAAAGCCTTGTGCCTTGACCGCCTGCAAGTATCAATACAAGAGGATAAGACATTGATCTTTCATTCCGAAGCATAAGAATATTTATAAAATTATTATAAAACTGCCAAGAAATTATATATCTATGAAAAAATTTTGTCAATCTCTATTTCCGATGACCCTCAGAATTTTGTTGTTGACTATATAATTGATTAAATGTTAAAATCCAAAATGATAAAATTATTGGATACTTATTAACATTTTGCGATTTTGGAGGCTAATATGAGCAATAAATCAAAACTTATGGTTGGTGTAGCAGGAGCAGGATTTGCTGGTAGGGCACATATGGAAGGCTATAAAAATACGGAAAATGCAGAGCTAATTGCGGTCTGTGATGTCAGTAAAGAAAGGGCGCAAGAA
>DTPJ01000372.1 GCA_011334435.1 Candidatus Poribacteria bacterium
CTTAATATTTTCAAAAACACCATGATCGTTTATGTTCCCTATTGGGAGTGTATGACGGATTGCATGCGCCCCACATCTATATTGATCTCCTTCGGGAGTAAATGTAGCCTGTGTCGGTGCCACATAGCAATGCTTTGACAACGCTAAACTTCCATAAACACCGTCAGCAGATACCTTTACATAAGCGTCAAGCCCGCCTTCATGCTTTACTCTTAAAAATGGGTTAGAGAAATAACCAAATAATGCACCTCGTTTTTCTTTTGGAACTCCCATTTTATCCTGATAGTCATCCCACATCTTGCAAACAGTATCCCATATTTCAGTATAAAATTTCCTGAATTCATCTTCAGATGGTCTTATATTATTGTTACTAGCTCCCCCAACAGGTATAACATGCATAAAAAGGTCATTGAAAAACGGATCGCTTCTTTCCCCTGTTTGTTTATGTTTTTCAAGTATAAAAGCGAACAATGATGGAAAATGTTCAAGATTCTTTTTGGTTAAAACGCAATTTGTATGGATAACAGGATAACCAACTCCAACAAGGTCTCTTGCTATCTGTATATTATATATCCCTTCCAAAACCTCGTCAAATCTATCTCCACCAAGAAGATAGTTTTGCATATCCCGATCAGGTGTATCAAGTGAAATATGGACTTTTGATAATCCAGACTTGATGAAATATAAAGCGACCTCAGGAGTAATAAGGCTTGCGTTAGTGTTCACATTAACGCCTGCTCCGCACTCAGTTGCATGCCTTATCAAACCATTATCGCCCCAAATATCCTCTCCAAGCAATAAAGGTTCTCCGCCAGTGATATATATGTAAGGACCAGAATCTGTAACATTAGATGTTGATTCAGTGATAATATCCTTCCAAGTTTGTAGATCAACCTTCGGTTCAACATAAGGCTGATTGCAATATATACATCTTGGCTTAAAATTACAGTCTGGTGTAACATTAAACCCTAAAAAGGATATTATAGGGTCTTTTCCATTCAAATCCTCTGGCCATTTCGCTAACTCAGATAAAATTTCGTCCTCTGTTATATGATTTTTGCCTACAAGTTGTTTTACTCTTTCTTCATTAAATTCTAATAGTTGGTTGACCACTGTATCAATAAACGGTCTCAGTTTTTTCGGCTCTAATCTATTTGACTTAACTTCATCAACTAACCCAGAGTTAATAACTTTTTTCCATGCAGGCGAATCTAAAAGTTTCTCAAGTTCTAATTTATGTTCAGGTGTATATACATCAAGATTCATAGTTTTTCCCCTTCTTGATCAGTTTTCAATACTGATTTCTCAGATATATAAAAGTCTTTTCACTGATCAAAATTCTTATTGATAAAATTCCTTTCATCAGAAGTAGCTATTTACTATCATTCCTTAAAATTATTCTATCTTCCGTTATTATTTGGTCAACGGGAATATCCCATTCATTATGGAAGACATCCTCAACAATTTGAATTTCAAAAGCCAATGCGACAAAAAGAGATTTATTACATTTTGGCAAGAATCGGTCATAGTATCCAGCACCATATCCAATACGATAACATTTTTTATCAAATGCTACGCCAGGGACAACTACTACATCAATCATATCTGGCGGGAAAGGTCTTATGAACTCTGGCTTTGGTTCAAGGATGCGATATGTCCCCATTGCCAACTCAGATGAAGGATCAATCAATTTAGATGGTAATAAATCTATGCAATGTTTAGATTTGATACATATTGGAACAATGACATCTAAACCTTTTTCTAATGCTTTATTAATACAATCTTGGGTCCTAACTTCACTGCCAAAGGCGATATAAAACATCACCGATTGAAATTTATGATCTTCAATCAGTTTCCATAACTTTTCCTGAATTATATCGCTTTTTGACTTAATATCGTCTTGACTAAGAGCATTTCTCAGACTAATAATTGATTTTCTTATTTCTTTTTTTGATTGATACACTTGATCATAAAAACCATTAGATTTCAAAGCTTTTCTTATCTGGATTAAAACGGAGACCAATTAGGGTGATTATCATCTGCGTTGTTGTAAGTTATACGTGTCTGGTTTGAACCGTCAAAATTCATTATGTATATTTCATTATTGAAATCGCGATCAGACACAAAGGCTATTTTACGACCATCGGGAGACCAAGTTGGGTATCTATCATTTGCAGAATGTTTTGTCAAATTAACTCCACCCTTAGGATTAGCAAAAAGATCAATGAATATGTCATAATTCCCGTTAAGCTCCTCATAGATATAATAATCACCGAAAACACCGGGCCATGCAAAGTCAAGAAATTCAAAATCTTGCATTAACCTTACACCAGTTCCGTCAATGTTCATAACATAATAATCTTCAGATCCACTGGCATCAGAAAGAAAGCCTATTTTTTTGCTATCTAATGACCAAAACGCACTGTATTCATTTATTCCAATAGTTTTGGTAAGGTTTACTATTCCAGTCCCATCGCTACGCATTACGAATATATCGGAATTCCACATATAGCTTCCATCTCTATCAGATGAAAACGCAATATATTTTCCGTCTGGTGACCACGCAGGCTGAGTATCCTGTGAGAAGTTATATGTAAGTTGTTTAATATTTGAGCCGTCAGTATTCATAACATATATTTCATAATCACCATCTAAGTTTGAAGTATAAGCGATCAAAGATTTTGTTATTGGTATTCCACTTTTAACATAAAATATTATTGATGTAGGACCTACCTCTTGTCCATACTCATCTTTTCCTGATACGGTAAGAGTATATGCACCATCTGATAATTTTGAAAACGGTTTAAATGTTGCAGAAGCACCTGTTGGGTCAATCTCCACGGTTCCCTTGACACCAGATATTTCCATATTGATAATGTCCATATAATTATTGAACGAAACTGATATAGTATACTCAGGGTTGATCTCTTGCCCATTTTTAACAGACGTGCTTACAACTTTAAGTGCAGGAGGCGCAGGCAATTGGCTTTTATCTAATTTATCTGGAATATCCTCCGTGCATCCAAAGAATAGAAAAACCAATATGATAAAAAAGATATTAATATGTTTGTTCATATCTTCTACTTCCCTTTCAAAAAGACGCCTTAGCTACAAAAATAGCCCCATCAGTTGTCGGTTGAATATTCACAGAAAACCCTGAATTATCTTGGTTAGGTTTTATTAAGAAGCCAGCATCAATAGCATTAAAAGCCCA
>DTPJ01000367.1 GCA_011334435.1 Candidatus Poribacteria bacterium
AAATCACCAGAATATAGGACTCTCGTTGTCCGTGTATGGGGATTTTCTGCGGTATTTGTTGAACTTGATCCAGCTTTGAAGGAACATGTCCTATCCCGAACTGAACACGAATTTTGATACCAATTTTCATTAGAAAAATATAGGACAATATTTGTTAGATATTCTTTTGTCTTTTGATAATCAGTTTAATTAGCCTTAGATGGCAAGACTGATGGCGTAGGTATTGATGCTGGTTCAGGGAGCTTCATTGGCTCTGGCAAAGGCATTGGGTCTGGCAACCTTGACGGCGGAGGAATAGGAATAGGGTTGCTTAAATTGTTTGTGGTCTGTATTGCAAATGATTCTGGCAAAGGTGTAGGGTCTTGTATTGGTCTTGGTGCTGGTATCTGAGATGGCGTAGGTATCGGCATTGGATTATTTATAACCCTTGGGCTTTCTATTTGAAAAGATTCAGGCAATTTCATAGGTTCTGGGATCGGTTTTGGGTCTGGAATCCTTGACGGCTCTGGGATCGGTATCAGTCCTTGTGCATTTCCAAAAATATTTCCTCCTGACAATTTTTTCCCTCCTATTGATCAACTGAATTAATTATTACATCTAAAGCCCTTTATATAATATTTTATAACTCCTGATTTGATTATAGCATCTAAAAAGAATAAGGTCAAGAAATTTTTAATATCATTTCTTAATTCAATTAAGTCATTTTGAGCAAAAAGAAGATTCTTCACCTCGTTCAGAACGACATTATGATGTTTTTCAATTGGAAAATGATACAAATGATCTTGTGATCTATATATGAACTCCTGCTGTATAGAAAATGGTCAAAACTTGATAAATCTTAGAAAATATAGCTTACTCATAAACGCTTTATTTATAAGCAGTTTCAGCAATTAGAATGCCGATAATCCTATTAAAATTGAATGGCATTTGATTTGCAATGTATATGATTTTGATTTGTCTATCTTGGTTTATATATGATGAAAATTTGTCTAAAATATAAGGAGTTCAATAATGGAAAGATTTTTTATGACATTTTTATTATTCCTAACTCTTTGTTTTGTGTTAAATTGTTCTATTCAAGCTAGCGACGATGTATATGTGCTTGAAGAGATTACGGTCACAGGCACTCGTAGTGAAAGAGATTCTTTCCAAACGCCTAATGCAATATCTGTCATTACATCGGAAGATATAAGCAGAAAAAGTTTAGGGACAACTCCTGATATGTTGCGAGGAGTGACGGGTGTTATGGTTCAAAAGACAACTGCTGGTCAGGGATCGCCCTATGTAAGAGGATTGACAGGCTATCAGACGCTTATAATTGTTGATGGAGTGCGTTTGAATAATTCTACTTTCCGTTCAGGTCCAAATCAGTATTTGGCTACGGTAGATTCTAATCAGATAAAAAAGATAGAAGTTATGCGTGGATATGGATCAACGCTTTATGGAAGTTCAGCCATAGGTGGCGTGATAAACGTTTTCACTAAATCTCCGATGGAATCATTGAAAGGGCTTTCTTTTAAACCATATTTATCTACCAAATATTCAAGTGCAGACTCAGGGAAGCTCGGTAGAATAGGCATAGACGGAGGCTATAAGAATTTCAGTTTCATAGTTGGTGGAACTTATAAAGACGTCAGCGATCTTAGACCGGGAAAGGGCTATGATATACAATTGCCCACAAAAAAATTCCTTTTAACCAGTCAAAGCAACCCAACTATTCCAGAAGGTGCTTGGTTAGTGGATATAGAAAAGCCGACAGGTTGGGAGGAAAGAAACGGCGATATTAAAATAAATTACAGAATTTCTGATGGACAAGACATAAAACTCGCCTATCAAGGGGTTAGACAAAAGAATGTCCCCCGTTATGATAAGTATGCAACTAAGGAATATGACACGCTCTTATTTAATCCACAGAATAGAGATTTAGCCTATCTAAATTATACTGCCATAGAGAAAATACCGCTTATTGATTCTTTACAAGCCACATTATCCTATCAAAGGCAAAATGAAGGACAGATACAGCAAAAAGCCAAAAGCACAACAATAACCGAGATCAGAGATATTGATGATATAATGGGTATTTCACTTCAATTATCATCTCTGTTAGGACAAAAACAAAGAATAACTTATGGCGGAGAGTTCTATAATGATCAACTGGATAGCAAATCCGTTGTTACTAACACAAAGACAAATGAAATAAAAACAACTGCTTGGGGAGCTTATCCTGACGGTGCGGAGTTTTGGGATATTAACGGTTATATTCAAAATGAGATCAAGATATTAGATAATTTAGAGGCGATATTGGCAGGTAGATATACGAAATTTCAAACACAAGCGGATTTAAGCATAAAAGACCCTTCTTTTGGAATGTTTAAAAATTCAGGCGATGCTTTAACTGGCAGTTTAGGGATTGTCTTTGGAATAGTTAAAGGGCTAAATCTCACGTTCTCAGTTGGACAGGCATTTAGGGCGCCAAGCCTAAGCGACACCACAGCGGTTATGATCACTAATCAAGCAATATCTGCCCCTAATCCCGATTTGAAGCCAGAACGTAGTTCAGGTATTGATTTAGGCGCCAAGGTTAGATCAAGATATTTCTCTGGGACTGTCAACTATTACTTTAATAGGATCAGTGATGCTGTAACGAATGTAAATGTTAAAGATGTCTTCGTTGATAAAGAGATGCCAAAGATTTATCAAGACTTAATTAATGCAAATAAGGACGCCAAAGTAACCATTGCCTATAATTCTGATGAACCTACGGATATTCAAGGCATGGAGTTAGCTATAAATAAGGCAGTGCTTCCATTTTTCCCCGAAATCTCAACTTATGGGAATTTAACCATTACGAGAGTGGAAGATATAGCGGAAAATCAGCCGAAACTGCGAGAAATGCCTATAAATGGCATATTAGGAATCCGATGGGATAAAAGCAAAGATAGATTTTGGGCAGAGACATATAGCAGATTTGCATTAAAGCAAGATCGCCTCGCCAAGACAGATAGAAGCGACCCTCGCATCCCCGGAACGACGAATGATCCGTCAAAGGAAGACCCTTACGCATATACGCCGGGTTGGTTTACCTTAAACATCAGGGCAGGAATTAATATTAGTGATTGGTCTTTGCTTTCTGTTGGAATTGAAAATATCACTGATAGAAGATATAGGGAACATGGATCAGGAGTTGATGGACCTGGACGCAAC
>DTPJ01000096.1 GCA_011334435.1 Candidatus Poribacteria bacterium
AGAGGATGGAGTAATTTTTACAAATGCCTTTTGCACAACTGCTTCTTGTGCTGCCAGTAGAAGCGTTATTTTGACAGGACTTTATAATCATGCAAACGGCACTTATGGACATACTCATGGTTGTCATCATTTCGCTTGCTTTGATAATGTGGTGACGTTGCCGGCTTTGCTTAATAAAGCTGGTTATCGGACAATTAGGGTCGGCAAAAGGCACTTTGCACCAGAAAGCATATACACATTTAAGGAAGGATACCCAGAAGGAAAGTTTGGACGAGACGATGTCCGCATGTCTGAATCATGCAGGGAACTAATTAAAGGCGATGATCCTTTCTTTTTGTATTGGTGTTCAATGAATCCACATAGGGGCGGAGGAAAACTTGAGAGCCATCCTTGTAAGCCAGACAAATTTGGCAATCCAGATAAGCCCTTTCCAAATGACGAAGAGATGACCTATAAAGATGATGAAGTTCTCGTTCCGCCATATTTGCCTGATACTCCAGAGACAAGGGCAGAGCTTGCACAATATTGTCAGTCAGTCTCAAGGCTTGATCGTGGAGTGGGTCGGTTAATACAAATCCTTAAAGAAGAAGGGAAATATGATAATACCGTAATTATTTACATATCAGACAACGGTCCTGCTTTTCACTCCGCAAAGACAACTTTATATGAGCCGGGAATGAACCTTCCTTGTATTGTCAGAACCCCTTATCTTCAAAAGAGAAACACCACTTGTGATGGTCTGATCACATGGGCTGATTTAACCCCGACAATTTTGGATTTTGCAGATGCTTATGATAATCCGCAAGCATTCCATGGGCGTTCTTTTAAGGACATCATAGGTCAACAATCACCTCAGAATTGGCGCGATGAGGTTTACGCAGCGCATACTTTCCATGAAATAACAAATTATTATCCTATGCGTGTTGTCAGGACAAAAAAATACAAATTTATATGGAACATCGCATATCCATTGACATACTCATCTGCGTCTGATCTCTGGTATTCTGCAAGCTGGCAAGGTGCTTTGAGAGATGGTCTGGAAAAATACGGCAAACGAGCTATAAAAGACTATCTTAAACGACCAAAATTTGAGCTTTATGATCTTGAAAACGATCCTTATGAAATTGAAAACTTGGCTTATAATCCTCAATATAAGGCACTGGTAGATGATTTTTGCGAGAAAATAAGGATTTTTCAGAAAGAAACAAAAGACCCATGGTTACATAAGTGGGAATATGAGTAAAAAGCCTATTTTAATTTAATTGTCAGGAGGTTTTAAATGAGTTCAATTAATCAATTTGGCTTATGTTTGGGAAATATACCGTTATTATCAGATGCAGAAACACGTTCAATAAGTGCTGAAAATCCAAATGGAGAAAGAGGCGGAGGGGCAAAAGAAATTCCCGGACCAGGTGCATCAGATATGCTTGGTCAAGGGTGGAAAGTTCGCCCTTGCATTACACTTGACGCGGGGACGACAACTACATTAGCAGATATTGAAGGACCCGGTATAATCCAGCATATATGGATCACAGTTGACACGAAAGCCTATCGCGATACAATTATCAGATTTTATTGGGATGATGAGGATACTCCATCAATAGAAGTTCCACTTGGTGATTTCTTCTGTAACGGTCATGGATTAAGATATAACGTTACATCGCTTCCTATCGCAGTAAATCCATCAGGCGGATTTAATATCTACTTCCCAATGCCATTCCGAAAGCATGCAAAGATCACCATTGAAAATCAAAGATGGGAAGCTATCGGTGGATTTTTCTATCAGATCACTTATGCTTTGACCGAAGTTCCAGAAAACGCGGGATATTTCCATGCACAATGGCGACGATCTATGACAACGAGAGAATACCCTGAGCATGTAATACTTGACGGAATAAAAGGTCAAGGACATTATGTGGGGACATTCCTTGCTTGGACGCAATTCTCTAATGGCTGGTGGGGTGAAGGCGAGATGAAATTTTATATAGACGGTGATGATAAATTCCCAACGATATGCGGAACAGGGACGGAGGATTACTTCGGTGGTGCTTGGTGTTTCGGTGCTACATTTTCAACAGCTTTTCTTGGTTATCCACTGCACAGAAAAGAGCCGGGAGAAGTGCCAAAGCACGGGCTTTATCGCTGGCATATAATGGACCCGATACATTTCAAAAAGCAATTGAAAAACACGATTCAAGCACTCGGATGGTGGCCTAATGGCAGATTTGAGCCTCTAACTGACGATATATCATCTGTCGGTTATTGGTATCAAGCAGAACCTCACGCCCAATTCCCTAAAATGCCACCAATTCACGAACGTTGGGCAAGATAGTTCATTAAACTAATTTGATCTTTATATTTTTATTGCGAAAGCGGTATTTTCGCATGTTGTATGGAGATATTTTATGCCAAAGTCGCTCAGAGATATTGTCACAATATTACAAAAGAAAAATATAAATGCTACTTTGCTTGGAATCGGTCCTATGTCAGAAATTGTCATAAGGGCAACATTAGAGCTTGCAAGGGATATGGAATTTCCTGTGATGTTCATCGCGAGCAGAAATCAGATTGACTCTATTGAACTTGGTGGTGGATATGTCATGGGCTGGGATCAGATGGCATTTTCCAACGCTATCCATAATATAGCTGATGATGTTAACTTTGACGGTCTTCTCTATCTTTGCAGAGATCACGGCGGACCATGGCAAAGGGATAACGAAAAGGCTGAAAAACTCCCACTTAAACAAGCGATGGAAAAAGCTAAATCATCATATTTAGATGATCTTAAAGCTGGTTTTAACCTTCTGCATATTGATCCGACCAAAGACCCACATATCCAAGGTTCAGTGCCTATGGAATTGGTCATAGAGAGAACCATTGAGTTAATAAGTTATCTTGAAGAGCAAATTCAAAAGCTAAATCTTATGCCAATATCCTATGAAGTTGGAACGGAAGAGACCGCAGGTGGACTTATATCCAATGATGCCTTTGAGGCATTTATAGAAAAGTTGCTTAAAGAATTAGATTCGCGGTCATTGCCCCATCCTGCCTTCATAGTAGGGCAAACGGGAACTCTGGTCAAGATGAACAAAAATGTCGGAAAGTTTGATCCTGAAACTGCACATAACCTTAGCATGATCGCCAGAAAATATGGCATCGGCTTCAAAGAGCATAACGCAGATTATCTATCCGAAGATGATCTG
>DTPJ01000092.1 GCA_011334435.1 Candidatus Poribacteria bacterium
TCTATAATATCTTTGACGTTTGTAGTAAGAATGTCCTGTGGTATTTTGATACCTCTGTCTTTTGTTATGTCAATATCCGCTATTTTGCAGAGCTTTAACGACAATTTTTCATGTTCTCTTATAAAATTTTCTTGATTTAATAGAATTTTTGCTACACCTGTTCCAACGGTTCCTAAACCGATCAAACCTATGTTAATACCCTTTCTCACTTTTCACTCTCCTATTGATATTTCGTAGAAATTCAAAAGCCTCTTCGGCATTAAACGAACTTCGGACAAAAGGTCCTGATGCGACGTAAGAAAATCCTAACTCTCTTGCTTCATATTCTATATCTTTGAAAACCTCTGGACTTATGTATTCGTGAATTCTGACGTGCAAATTTGATGGACTTAAATATTGCCCTATAGTGATTATATCACAGCCAACAGCTATCAAATCTTTAAGGACTTGTGATATTTCGGACCTTGTCTCTGATAGTCCGATCATTATACCAGATTTTGTATAAATTTGTGGATCAATTTTTTTTGCCTTTTCTAAGACGGATAAAGAACGGTCATAATCTGCCATAGGTCGCACTTTTGGATAAAGCCTCGGCACTGTCTCGACGTTATGGTTAAAAATATCGGGCTTGCTTTTCAGGACTATGGATAAGGCAGATTCATCGCCCTTAAAATCTGGCGTTAGAACCTCTATTGTAGCATAAGATAGGTTTTTATGCAACTCATTAATCGTTTTAGCAAAATGGCTTGCCCCACCGTCTGGCAGATCATCACGAGTCACTGACGTTATTACAACATGCTTCAAACCCATTTCTTTTACTGCAAGAGCTAATCTTCTCGGCTCATCATCGTCTATTGGCAAAGGTTTTCCGCTTTCTATTGCACAAAATCGGCAGTTACGAGTGCATATATTGCCAAGAATCATAAACGTCGCGGTCCCTTTGGCGAAGCATTCAGCTATATTTGGACATACTGCACTCTGGCAGACTGTGTTCAGATGTAATCCATCTAATAATTCATGCACGCGAATCTGTTGATCGTCTATTTTTATTCGTTTTTTCAGCCAATCTGGTCTTATTTTTTGCATTAATTACTTAATCAAACTCCTCATTCACCAACGGTCGTCTTGATGTAGAGTTCCTTTAACTGCTTATCACTGACAGCAGATGGAGCACCTGTGACAAGGCATGTCCCGCTTTGAGTCTTTGGGAAAGCGATCACATCTCTGATAGATTTACTGCCGACCATGATTGCGACAAGCCTATCTAAACCGGGCGCTATGCCACCATGCGGAGGGGCACCAAATTTTAACGCTTCAAGGAAAAACCCAAATCTATCTTCAATATCTTTTGGCGTCAATTGTAGTATATTAAAAATTTTCTCTTGCAACTCCATATTATGAATTCTTATGCTTCCACTTGCTATTTCGTTTCCATTTAATACCAGATCATAAGATCGTGAGCGCACTTTAAGCGGATCGGTATCCAATAAGTGCATATCCTCAGGATGGACGCCAGTAAAAGGGTGATGCTCAGAATCAAGTCTTTTCTCTTCCTCGTTATAATGGAATAGCGGGAAGTCAATTATCCATAGAAATTCAAATCTTTTATCATCCATTAATCCTAATTCATTGCCGAGTTTGAGACGCAATCTATTCAGAGACTCTGCGACAACATCAGGTTTATCTGCTACAAACAACATCAGATCGCCAACTTTTGCTGATGTTCTTTCTATGAGCTTTTGGATATGGGCTTGTGAGAAGAACTTTTTGACGGGAGACTCAATATCATCGTCAAGCACCTTCATTGAGACCAACCCCTTTGCCCCAAACGTCTTAACGTAGTCTGTGAGATCGTCTATCTCTTTTCGTGAAGCCTTTGCAAGCCCTGGAGCAACTATCCCTTTGACTTGACCACCGCCTGCAACTGTGCTAACAAAAACCTTAAAATCAGAATCTTTGACAATATCACTGACGTCAATTAATTCCATTCCAAATCTGACATCAGGTTTATCACATCCGTATCGTCTCATAGATTCTTCATAAGTCATTCTGGGAAATGGAATTGGAATATCAATGCCGAGAGAATTTTTAAATATACTGTGCATTAACCCTTCCGTCAGCTTAAATATATCCTCTTCATCAATAAAAGACATCTCAATGTCAATCTGAGTGAATTCTAATTGTCTATCTGCCCTTAGGTCCTCATCACGATAGCATTTGACGATCTGAAAATATTTTCCGATCCCGGAGATCATAAGCAATTGTTTGAACAACTGAGGCGATTGAGGCATAGCAAAAAATGTCCCTGGGATAAGCCTGCTTGGCACAAGAAAATCCCTCGCCCCTTCGGGTGTGCTTTTAGTCAAGACAGGTGTCTCAACTTCTATGAAGCCCTGTTCATCAAGATATTTCCTCGTCGCCATATATACTTTATGCCTCAGTCTTAAATTATTTTGCATACGAGGTCTGCGAATATCAAGGTATCTATATTTAAGTCTTATTTCTTCGGCGACTTCGTCAGCGCTGTCATCTATGACAAATGGCGGAGTTTCTGATGTATTCAATATTTCTATCTCATCAGCGGGAATTTCAATTTCACCTGTTGGCAAGTTTGGATTCTCTGTGCCTTCTGGTCTTCTGCTGACTTTGCCTTTAACTGCAAGGACGTATTCGTTACGAACCTGATGGGCAATTTTATGTGCGTCTGGATTTATCTCTGGATTGAATACTATCTGGACTATGCCTGAGCTATCCCGAAGATCAATGAATATTAATCCTCCGTGATCTCGCCTTCGCTGAACCCATCCTGCAACTATAACTTCTGATCCTATATGTTCTGCTCTTAAATCATTACATTGAAATGTCGGTTTCATTGACTTTTCCTTTTCAAAATAGTTTGCATTTTGACTACTACTATTGTATAATCTGTTTTAGTTAAAAGTTAAATACCTGCTTAATGAATAATATTTTACTTGTTTTAGCTTATTTTATCAAGTGTGTTAATTTTGCTTAGAAATTCCTCAACATATACTCCAATAAAATTATATTTTATCTAAAGTTATTTAGTCAAAAAAATAAAGGGAAAAAGGCAAACTATTCCTGTAAGGTTTTTCACCACATTAAAACCTTAATAAATAACCTAAGCTGAATCTGCATATATCTTGCTTCCTTGAGGAAGATTTAAACATAAA
>DTPJ01000169.1 GCA_011334435.1 Candidatus Poribacteria bacterium
GGACACTTCTGTTGCTATCTCACCAGTAAGCCTGAATCTGACATAATCTTTTGGAAGCATAAATTTATATGCTTTTTCATAGACTTCTGGCTCATTATCCCTAACCCAAATTAGTTTTGGTGCAGTAAATCCCTCCAAGGCTGGATTGCAAGTGCTTTGCACAAGCAGTTCTTTGCCGACTTTTTCTGTTATATAATTGCATTGCTCCGTAGTTCTGACATCACACCATAGTATCGCTGGTCTTAGAACATTATGATTTTTATCAATGAGGACAAGACCGTGCATTTGTCCCGATAAACCGATACCATGAATTTCATCTGGCTTAACCTTTGATTCAGAGATAACTTCGGCAATAGTTTTAACTGTTGCACGCCACCAATCAATAGGGTCTTGTTCCGCCCATTTTGGACGTGGAGTGCTTAACGGATACTCTTCAAGTGCGCTAGCTATGAGTTTTCCGTTTCTATCTATTAATATAGTCTTAGTCCCTGTTGTTCCAACATCAATACCGATCATATACTCCATATATTAACCCTCCGATAAAAAAATTAGAAAAATTTTTCAAAAATAGAGTGACACAAGTATGTCACCAATGAATATTATAATCATTTTAGATTAATAAGATACCGAAACTTATAACTATTTTCTAAAAGCTATCAAAGCAATAAGGAGAAACAAAAATGAGCGAAAGAAGAGGTATAATAAGGCTACATAACAATGATGATCATATCAGATATAGAAGACAAAGAGCAAAACAAAAAAACTCCATTTCCTTCATAATGCCAGACCCGATTATGCCTAAGGAGGTAGAAAAAGAAATCATATTAGATGCTATAAGCAGTTTTATTCTCTCATGCGATGCGAATGAAGCCGATGACTTTATAAAGGAAGTTACTAATAGAATTATATCTGCCTGTATCTTAATCTATGGCAATTAATGTGATAAAAAGGTTCAACTATAATATAGTCTATATTTTTCCATCGCTTGACATATTGCCTCAATATTTTCTAAAGGCACATCAGGGGCGCATTCAGCAGTAAGCATTAATCCGCCTTCTTTTGAGCCGAGTTTGACGACTGCTTCTTTTATGTGTTCGTCAATATCTTTTGGTGTGCAAAATGGGAACATTTGTCTATCAAGGTCAAGATTAACACAGACTTTGCCTTTACATTCTCGGACTAATCCATCTAATGTGTTTGCTCTGATCTGTGGATTTAATATGGTTACTCCGCATTCTATAAGATCAGATATAATTTCAAGAATATGTCCGTCTGTATGGAGATAGACATGCGCCCCCGCTTTGCGACAAGCGCCAAATATTTTAGCAAAACACGGTTTTAAGTATTTTCTCCATGTTTTCGGACTCATTGGCAAGCTATTTTGATTTCCGAGATCATCTCCAAAGCTAACTAATTTTGGTTTATTTGCAAGAATTTTTTCAACTTCATTCATATTATAATTTAGGACCATATCAATAAGCTTTTGCAGTTGTGGAGGTTCTTCAATAAGGTCTATCATAAAGTTTTCAAATCCGCGTAGATAATAAAGCCTCATATACATAAAACCATGTGGCAATCCACCCGACGTTGGTGGAACATAAGTATCAAGTTTTGACCAGTCATCAAGCGGATGCCCTACAACTAATGCTTCCATTCCGCCATGAATATTTTTCCATACACAGCCCCAGTTATCTACATGATCACCTTCTACATAAGTTCCGCCAAAGTTATCGTAATTGCGGTTAGGGTCTTTTTTTTGTTCGCCGAAAATGATCGGATGCCTGAGGACTAATTCCTGCAAGTCATCGCGATACTTGCTCCATGTCGCCGGTAAAAGGCTGACACTGCATATTATATATTCAGGATAGCGATATTCCACTGTCCGATAATAGTTTTCTTCTCTCGTCATTTTAATACCCTTTCAGATATGACAAATAATTGCTTATTAAAAATCTTTATGATTAAATATGGCGTCCTTTACTTTTCATAGACCATCTTTCCCATTTCTAAACCGATGGCAAATCTTTGTGTTGTGTCTAAATATGGATGTAATTCAAAGGCATGCTCAAATCGCACGGACATCTTCGGAGAAATAGCATATTTAATGCAAAATCCGCCAGAATATCTTAATGGTTCATCAATAACGATCCTCTTTTTTATGCCCCCGCGTATAAGTAATGAAATTTTGCTTGTCTTTTCGGGCAGACCTTCTGTGTAGTCTGCTACGCCTTCATATTTTTGTAAAGAGAAAAATCTCTCCTGAATTTTTCTTTTCGCGAAAAAAGCAGATGGGCTAAAAGCAGACCATTCTGCACCGAGATATAAAGTATCAAATTTCCTCTGTTGCTCATCAATATCTAATGCGAATGTTAATCCCATGTTTGGCTTATTAATTACAGAAACTGCACTTCCTAATTTAACTCTTTGTCTGGCAATTTCTTTGTTATCTGCATTAACTCCGCCTAAGTTTTCAGCAAATAAACCAATAGAAGCCCTGCTGGCTATAGTATATAATGCCCCGATGTCAAAGCCAAGCCCTGTCACAGAGTCTTCCATAGACATTTTAACAGATGTTATTCCTATTGACGTTCCGATAGAAAACGAATCTATGAGATTAATACCATAAGATGCATATATAGAGTAATCTTTTCGGCTAAAACTACCTAAATCTTTTCCAGATTGATCTCTCCAATCCATATCCCCATAGTTTATTGAAGAATAGTCTAAACCAATAGTTCCCCATTTCCCTGTTGGATACGCATAGGCTAAATGGCTTTGTTTCATACCGCTGTCAAAGCCGTATAATGGGGCATATATAGCGGTCGCTTCTTGATTAAGCATAAGGGCAAGACCAGCAGGATTCCATGATATAGCATTAATATCATCTGCGACTGCTGAAAATGCGGACATACCCATAGGTCTTACGCCATCTTTTGGTTCAAGTGTAGATGAATATGATTGAACAGAGTAAAGCATAGTAATTATAGAGACAATTAAAACTATACGGGACATAAAAACGACCCCCTGTTCAGAATATAGAAAATTGCAGTTTACAAGGTTAAAAGCTAAAAAGTTACAAGATGGCTTAAAAACCTTCAACCTTTAACCTTTAACTTTTAACCTTTAACATATCAGCATGCTTCGGGTTTGCCTGATTGACCTGACTTATTCATAGCCAA
>DTPJ01000817.1 GCA_011334435.1 Candidatus Poribacteria bacterium
ACAGCATCTTTTGCGTCTTTGGCGGAAAATAAAGTTATGGTTGATTGTGATGTGGATGCAGCAGATTTACACCTTTTGCTTCATCCTGTTATTAAGGAAGAACAAGAGTTTGTAGGCGGGAAAACCGCAGACATAAATAAAGAATTGTGTATAAAGTGCGGTAAATGTGTTGAGTTATGCAGGTTTGACGCTATAAGTGATGATTTTGAAGTTGACAATATACTTTGTGAAGGTTGTGCATTATGTAGCTATATATGCCCTGTTGAGGCGGTCTCTATGAAAGACAATATATCAGGTAACTGGTTCATTTCAGAGACAAGATACGGTCCGCTTGTCCATGCAAGACTGAATATAGCCGAGGAAAATTCAGGGAAACTTGTTACAAAGGTAAGACAAATAGCAAAAGAAATAGCAGAACAAAATGACATGGACTATGTTATAATTGACGGACCTCCGGGTATCGGTTGCCCAGTGATTGCATCGCTTACAGGTGTTAATACCGCAGTCATTGTTACTGAGCCAACATTATCAGCTATTCACGATATGAAAAGGGTTCTTGAAGTTGCATCACATTTCAATATTGATACTAAGGTAGTCGTCAATAAATACGATCTCAATGAAGATAAAACAGAAGATATAAAGGCGGTATGTAAAGAAGAGAATGTGGATTTGGTTGGATTAATTCCATTCTCTAAGCAGGTCAGCGAATCAATAGTAAAGGGATTGCCTATTGTGGAGTATATGCAAAATGACATATCAAAAGAGATAATGTCAATTTGGGAGAAAATCTGTTAGTTTTATAATGGGGGAAATAAATGGAAGAGATTGAAGAAAAAGAAAGAGAAGAGCAAGAGTTACGTCTCAAAGCTAATATGGATAAGGTAAGGTATAAGATCATTGTATTGAGTGGAAAAGGAGGGGTTGGTAAAACCACAGTGGCGGTGAATTTAGCTTATGCCTTATCTCAGTCAAGTGCGAAAGTTGGTATAATTGATACTGACATTCACGGACCTAATATCGCGAAGATGCTTGGCATAGAAAGAGCGTCTATTACTGGCACGGATTTAGGAAGGCTTAAACCTGTTGAGGTTAGACCAAACTTAAAGGCTGTTAGTATGGCTTTACTTGGATTTGATGCAGATAGACCTATAATTTGGAGAGGTCCACTTAAAGCTGGTGTCATCAAGCAATTTTTGTCAGATGTAGAATGGGGAGAGCTTGACTATCTCATAATTGATTCGCCACCGGGAACCGGAGATGAACCTTTAAGTGTCTGTCAGTTTATAAATAAGATAACAGGGTCTATTATAGTCACAACTCCACAGGATGTTGCAACTCTTGATTCTCGTAAAGCGGTTTTATTCTCTCACCAGCTTAATATACCTGTGATAGGCATAATTGAGAACATGAGCGGGCTTATTTGCCCACATTGTGGAAAAGAAATAGACATTTTCAAAAAAGATGGCGGATTAAAAGCATCTAAAGAATTAAAAGTGCCTTTTTTAGGTAGTGTGCCGTTTGATCCTGAATTTGTTGAGGCTGGGGATAATGGGACCCCCTTTGTCGCCTTTGACAATCCATCAAGATCATCACAGGCTTTTGTTCAGATCGTTAAGAGGATAGAAGAATTTGTAAATAAACCAAAATATAAAGATTGGTCAGAATAATTATGAAAGGAAGATATTATGAAGATCGCAGTATCATCACAAGGGAATAATTTGGATTCCCAAGTGGATCCGAGGTTCGGAAGGGCGCAGTATTTCATTATTGTTGACTCTGATACACTTGAATTTGAGGCAATGGAAAACCCAAATATCAGTGCATCGGGCGGTGCAGGCGTGCAGTCTGGACAGATAATGGCTGAAAAAGGGGTTAAGGTTGTTTTAACAGGCAACGTTGGACCTAATGCTTTTCAGACGTTATCTTCTGCTGGAATAGAGATCATAACAGGTGTCTCTGGGACGGTAAAAGAAGCGATACAAAAATTTAATAGCGGTCAATATAAGCCCATAGGAAATGCGACAGTTGCTTCTCATACTGGTATGAATCCCGGTATCACAAATATGGGAATGGGTAGAGGTATGGGACGCGGCATGGGCAGAGGCATGGGTAGAGGTATGGGGATGATGGGAAATCAACCTTCTATGCCCCAACAACAGATGTCCAAAAGTCAGGAATTACAGATGCTTAAGGAGCAAGCAGATTCTCTAAAACAACAGCTTGATATGATTAATGTCAGAATCAAGGAATTAGAAAAAAGTTAGGAGGTGTTTAAAATATGCCGAGAGGAGATGGAACTGGACCGAGAGGAATGGGACCTGGAACAGGACGAGGTATGGGCAGACGAGGTTCAGGACAAAATAGCGGACGTTTAGGACGAATGGGCGGAACACGTGCTGGAGCTGGTCCTGGCGGAAATTGTGTTTGTCCAAGTTGTGGCACAACGATCCCTCATCAAGCAGGTGTTCCTTGTTTTCAACATAAATGCCCTAATTGTGGGACAAATATGGTGAGAGCATAAGCAATGAGAAAATAAAGATGTTAATAAAAACATTAGTTGAAAACACAGTGAACAAACTCGGTTTGATTGGAGAACATGGATTAGCATTCTTGATAGAAACTGATGACGAATCAATTTTATTTGATACAGGTCAAGGTTATGCAATACTCCATAACGCCCAAAATATGTCTGTTGATCTATCAAGGATAGAGAAGATCATTCTAAGTCATGGACATTATGATCACACTGGCGGTTTGACAAATGTCTTGGACTTGATGGATAAACCTGTAATATATGGTCATCCTAATATCTTTGAGAGAAAATATGCGAGAGGTAAAGAGGAGATCAGATATATCGGCATACCATATACAAAAGAAAAATTGGAATCAAAAGGTGCTATCCTGCATTTAAGCCGAGAGCCTATTCAAATTACGGAAAAGATTAAAACCACTGGTGAAATCAATAATAGGACAAGCTTTGAGACTATCAGCGATAGGTTCTGCGTGATGAAAGACGGAAATTTGGTAAAAGATGACCTTTTAGATGATCTATCTCTGATAGTTTATGGAGATGATAGCGTTGCTGTCATATTCGGATGTGGTCATTCTGGCGTTATCAATATACTTAACCATGTCCGAGCAATGACAGATAATGCGCCAATATCATATATAATCGGTG
>DTPJ01000631.1 GCA_011334435.1 Candidatus Poribacteria bacterium
GGGCAAGGTTGATACTGTTTATGAACAAATGGTCTTCGCAGAAGCAGGTTCGGTTTTGCCATTGATCATCAGTTGCGTCTATCATAAGGGAGACTGGAGAAAACGACAAAGAAGAAATTGGGGCAAAATTTTTGAATGAAACCAATATTGTATTCGCAACATGCTATAGAGCAAATGTTTAACAGGGAAGTCTCAAAAGAGGAAGTAGAATCTGCAATTATTGAAGGAGAGATCACACCTGCTAAAAAAGGGAGATTGTCATTCCGAAAAAATTTTCCATTCAAGGCTGAACATAAAGGCAAATACTATGAAATAAAGCAGGTAATGCCTATTGTAGTTGAGGAAAACGATTGTTATATTGTGATAACTGTTTATGCTTTTTATTTCGGAGGATAAACTATGAAAATACGATACGATCCAAAAGTAGATGCAGCATACATATCATTCAAGGATTCTCACGTTCAGGTTACAACAGTAAGAATAACAGAGGATATTGCAATAGATTTTGGACCACATGAGGAGATCGTTGGGATTGAAATATTAGACGCGTCTGAACATCTAAATCTTGATCCTAAAGAGCCATCAGTTGAACTTGAGAATCTTATCGCTGTTTAATGATTTAAGGATATAAAATATGAAATTTTTGCCGATCCTTTTTGTCTTCCTCTTGGCAATTTCGTCATGCAGTAAATTACAAGAGTGGGATAATGCACTCGCCAACAAGCAAGGTCAAACTGCGAATACTAATCAAATACCTATACAAGAGCCTAAGGTAGAGCCTATAACTGAACCGGGAGAATATAACCTTACTGCGCCAAAATCAAAGGTATCCTTTATCTTATATGTCCCTCTTGATTACACCCCGACAAAATCTTTTCCGATAATTTTTTGCTATCACGGAGCAGGCGCATCTGCTACAACATGGCCATTCTATCAGGTCACAAAAGGTAGCGGATTTATCATCGTTGGGATGAACTATGCGGCGCCAAATAGCCCATCGTTAGAGCTTATGAGATATGAAAGGGCATTTTTCCTTGAAGCACTAAGTATGGTATCCGCTAGATTGAATGTCGATCAAAAACTTGTATTTATGGGCGGATATAGCATGGGCGGTTATACAACGTCTATGTTAGGTGAACAATTATTAGATAAACTTGCGGGACTTATAATACTTGGTGCAGGGCGTTTTACAATAGAACGTTTTGCACCATTGCCAAAAAGCATTCGTGGAAAGCCAATATTTATCGGTGTCGGACAAGCGGATTCAACACATCAACCACGAGCAAAGATCGCAGCAAATATGTATTTAGGTTGGGGAGCAAACGTAACTTATGAAGAATGGGTAGGCGTTGGACACGCCATTAATACCCCTGAATTTCCATCAAAAAAACTACTCCCTTGGCTGAATAGTATAGTTGATAAAAAACATAATTAACGGGAAATTTTATGTAATGAATAAATAAGACACGGATTTGCACAAATATAATCAATTCCAAAGATTTTATCGTTGCAATCCGTGTTTTTTAATTAGGCAGAGGGAATCTGCGATGTGCAAGCTGGACAACGAGTCGCTTTGATCGGAATTGTTGAAAAACAGAATGGGCATTCTTTAGTCGTTGGTGCAGAAGGTGCTGGCGCTGGTGCTGGTCTCTTAAGTTTATTTACCTGTTTTACTACTAAGAACATGATAAATGCAACAATGATGAAATCAATTACAACGTTGATAAACATTCCGTAATTAATCGTCGCTGCTCCTGCTGCTTTAGCTGCTTCAATGGATTCATATTGTTGTCCAGAAAGATTTATGAACAGATTTGAGAAATTAACTTTTCCAAGAATTAAGCCTATCGGAGGCATGATTATATCGTTTACTAATGATGTGACGATCTTGCCAAAGGCTGTGCCTATGATGATACCAATTGCCATGTCAAGCACGTTACCCTTTACTGAGAACTCCTTGAACTCTTTGATGATACCCATAATTGTCCTCCTTTGCTGAAAATTGCAAAAGCTTCAGAATATTTTTAAGAGGCTTAAATTCATTAATGATATTAATATAAGATTAGAAATAAATCAAGTGAATATATGCAAAAAATGATATGTTTTAACGGTTGCTTTAAATTTTTTTATAGGAGTTGCACAAATGACACAAAATAAATCAGAATCAACAGTGGTAATGATAACCGTCGGAGAATTAAAACTTGAATTTGAGAAAACATCAGACGGAATCATTCTACTAAGCATTATGGACTCTGTAACAGGAACAGAGTTACTGTCATCTCAATTGCTTCCATTATTCACTATAAAGATGCGTAATACCGAAACTATGGAAGATAAACAGATAAACTCAAGCTTTGAGTGGATGTCAACAAAAATTGAACGAAAAGAGGATTTTATCTTGCTCAGATGGGATAACCCAAACATAGAAAATATCAAAGTTGAACTACATGGCAAGTTAGATGACTACAACAGTGCTGTATATTGGAATATGTCAATTGAAAACGGAAATCCAAATTGGAGTATAATGAGCGTTGTTTTTCCGCAGATCGGCATAAGTGATCTTGGTGATGATGGTCATGTATTTTTCCCAAGAGGTCCTGGAGAAGTGCAAAAGGGTCTTTGGAATAGACCGTTCAAGCATCATGGAATTTATCCAGAACCTTGGACTGTGATGCAGTTTTTGTCTGCATATAATCAAAAGACAGGAATTTATATATCAACACACGATCCAAATGCCAGTGCAAAGGATATAACAATTGAGAGCCGTCCCGATGAGAGGTCAGTTGTATTTACTTTTGAACATTTTGCAGAGAATATGACAAAAGCGGGCAATGATTTCGCTTTAAGCGGTCATGCTGTTTGGAGATTATTGCGAGGTGATTGGTTTGACTCTGCAATGATATATAAAGATTGGATTAGTAAAGAAGCGAGATGGTATCCTGATCTTGATGCGAACGGTCGGAAGGATACCCCCGAATGGATGAAGGAGCTTTGCGTATGGGTCACAACTGGCGGAAAAGCGGAAAACGTCGTTCCAAGAGTGAAAAAATTCGCTGAATATATGGGTGTTCCAGTCGGTTTTCATTGGTATAACTGGCATCAGATACCGTTTGATAATGACTATCCACATTATTTTCCCGTCACTGATGGTTTCGCCGATGGTGTTGAAGAGTTAA
>DTPJ01000830.1 GCA_011334435.1 Candidatus Poribacteria bacterium
TGCACCTCTAACAAACTTTCCGTTTTCATATAACAATGCAACACCAAGACCATCTAATTTTAATTCTACAACATATTCAATCTGCTGTGATGGAATAAGTCGTCTTATTCTGGCATCAAATTCTAATAGTTCATCTTGAGAATACGTGTTATCTAAACTGAGCATAGCTACTCTATGTCTGACGGTTGCAAACTCCTCAGCAGGTTCTCCGCCGACTCTTTGTGTTGGTGAATCGGGAGTAATTAAGTCTGGATATTGCCTTTCTAAATCCTCTAATTCTTTTAACAATTGATCATATTCGTAATCCGATATTACAGGGTTATTTTCCACATAATACTTTCTATCGTGGAAACGTATCTCTTTACGCAAGAATTCAATTCTTTCGTTTGCTTTTTCTTTTTCTGTCATATCCATCATCCTTAAAAATCTTTTGATTAGTTGATAATCACAGAATTAACCAGCATTTATTCATATTTTTCTCCGAAGCCAACCCATAAGTTTTGGGAGAGGTTGAGTATTCAGAACATCTTTTGGTTCTAACCAACCCCTTCTTGCTGTATAAATGCCATATTTCATAAAGCCGAGATCAGAGATACTGTGTGCATCGGTGTTTATAGTTAGTAATATGCCTTTATCCTTCGCTTTTCGTATGTGAATATCTTTTAAGTCTAACCTGTCTGGATAGGCGTTTATCTCAAATGATTTTCTCTTTTCTGCAACTGCGTCAATGACCGCATCAACATTTACCGCATAAGGGTCTCTTTTCCCTAATAGGCGACCTGTGAGATGTCCGATGATATGGACAAACTCATTCTCCACAGCCTTGATGATCCGTTTAGTCATCTCCGATTCGCTTAAATTAAAACCGCTATGGACACTTGCAATGACGACATCAAGTTTTTCTAATATGTTATCTGGATAATCAAGACTCCCATCTCTGAGAATATCAACTTCTGCTCCCATAAGTATTTCTATACCACCTATCTTCTCGTTGATCTCCCTGACTTCTATCATTTTATTCAATATTCGTTCCACGTCAAGACCATTCGCTATCTTTGAGGATATTGAGTGATCGGATATGCAAATATATTCGTAGCCAATTTTTTTCGCAAATTCTGCCATCGCTTCAACAGATTCATGTCCATCGCTCCAATTACTATGGACATGTAGATCGCCCCGAATATCGTCTAATTCAATGAGATCGGGCAAGTGTCCTGATTTGGCTAATTCAATCTCGCCTGTCCCTTCCCTTAGCTCAGGGACGATAAATTGTAGTTTTAACTCGGTGTATATATCTTCTTCTGATTTACCTTTATATGTTTCTATGTTTGGATTAAACCCTAATTGATTTAATTCCGTTATGTGTGCTTCTGATCCTGTCAATAAGATAAGTGATAAACCCCAATTTTGTGGATCGGTCAAAATGACATTTAATTCAACGTCTCCAACAATTTTTGCAGAACCGCCCTTTTCATTCCAATCAGAATAAATATTATCAATCAATTTTATATTTTTTAGGGTATCACGGACTTTTATCCAATCAGAGCTTATTACTAAAATCTGAGCGTCCTTTACAGTTTCAGTCTTTCTCCTCAGATCACCGACTATGGAAGCGGTAAAACCTGCATTTTTTAATTCAGAGATGATAGATTCAACAGTTGGCAAAACATAGCCCATGAGCCTTATTTGCCTGTGTCGCAAAAGAGCGGAAAGCCCTTGTTTGATATTCTCCTCTGTCTTTTTGCCCATACCTTTGATGTTGCGGAGTTTTTGTTCATCTATGGCTTTTTGAAGTGCGGAAAGGCTATCTATGCCTAATTCGTGATAAAGCCTGCTTGCAGTTGAAGGTCCCACACCATTTATTGACATAAGGTCAAGGACGCCTGATGGGATTGACGCTTTTAATTCCTCAAAATAACTGCATTTGCCTGTATCCACAAGTTCTGCTATTTTTTCTATCGTAGAAGGTCCGACACCTTGAATTTTTGGCAATTTGCTTTGATCAAATGGCGGTAGAATTTCATCTGGAAGTGAATAAGATAAAGTTATGGCAAGGTTGCGATACATCTTTATCTTACCGAGTTCATCACCTCTTATCTGCATTATATCTGCGATGTTGTTAAATACTGCTACTATCTCGTCCCTTGTCATTTTATAATACCTCTGATGATCTAATTTCTTAGCAGTAACGACTTGTACTAATTCTTTTGATTTTTAACATAGGAGATACTGTCCCTTTTATAAAAATACTTTATATAAAATATTTAAATCTAAATAAAAAAAGAGCATCTCCATGATAAATAATGATAAACTATTACAACAATTTATGCAAGTTGATATTGCTGAAGATCGGACATGGGTTCGGACAATTTATTATCTAATTAAATTATCTAGGGAAATCATTCTAAATTTCCCTTTTCTATGATGGGAAAATATGTCGCTCCTGACGGAGCTAAAAGATTTTTTATTTAATGTGTTTTCTATAAATATATCACCCCTTCGGGGTTAAAAGTCCTTAACTTATAATGGCTATGGGATAAAGGGGGATTTAATATTTTTTCTTGTTATTAAAAATAAATTTGGTTAGCTAACAATATTTTTTAATTCAAAACTGTCCAAAGTTTAGTAAAAAGACAGGAATTTTTGAAAATGCTCAGGCAGACTATAGACAAACCTTTAACCTTCAACCTTTAACTTTTAACCTTTAACCTTACTTATTTTAGGAAATATCCGAACTCATGTCCTAAGCTCAGCAGGAAAACTCTTGACAATATTGAAATTATGTTGTATAGTAAATATCTCAGTATATATGATGGTTAAAATAGAAGAAATCTATTTTATACTCATCAATATATGCTGTAAATCAAAATATTGTGGGAGGTTTTTTCTTAGATGGATGAAAGAGATTCAATTGTAAGAGACGAAGAAACTGCGTCAGATGCACAACAGGATGTCAATACTGAACAGACTTTTGATGAAGTGGAAGTTAAAGAGGAATCTGTTCATATTGAGACTCCAATTAATGAGGAAACGTCACAACCTCAGGATTCTTCAAAGGATTCTCAAGAAGAGCCTTATGACGAGGACGACGAATTATACAAATATGATGAAGACGATGAAGAATTAAGTGAGGCTTATGATGAAACACTACGAAAA
>DTPJ01000025.1 GCA_011334435.1 Candidatus Poribacteria bacterium
ATAAGCATTCCCTCCTTGATTTCAATTTATGGAGGAAATATATCACATTTCGAGATTTTTCACAATATATTTACATGAGCCAACATTTTTATGTACAAGTGGAGTGTATTCAGTAGCATTTAGTCCAGATGGTAGTTATTTTGCTACTGGTGCAAATGAGATAGATGTATGGGAGACGAATAGTTGGAAAAAGGTCAAAGTTTTTAAAGAAAACAATGATAAAGGAGTACCTAGTCCTGTAACAGGTCTGGCGTTTCATAAAAACAATAATTATATGTTAGCAGGATACTCACATGGCGTATCTAAAATATTCAATTTTAGATCGGGAACTGAGGTTGCAAAGTGCTCTTATGAAGGTTGGACCGATGCTTGCGAATTAAGCCATGACGGTCAATATGCTATAGTTGGTGGGAGACATGATTTCTCATTAAAACTTTGGGATATACCAACGGGTATAGTTATTAGAAATATTCCAAGTTTTAAAACTGCTTCTGCCACTTTCAGCCCTGATGGAAAATATATTTTGGTAGGCTTAATCAATGGAAGAAACAATCTATATGATGTTAATACTGGAAATTTAATTTTAACCTATATTTTTGTAAATAAGTCTGACTGGATCGTTTCCACAATTGACGGAAGGTTTGACGGTTCGCCAGAAGGTATTAAATTGTTGCATTATGTTAAAGATAATAAGTCTATCTCTTTAGATGCATTATTTGATAAATTTTATATGCCAAACCTTGTTGCTAAGGTTTTATATGGGGAAGACTTTGTTTCTCAATCACCCATAGAGAGAATACAAATGCCCCCATTAGTGCGCATAATTTCACCTGAAGATGGACAGATATTAAAAGAAAGAGATATAGATATTACTGTTGAAGTAACAGATCAAGGTGGGGGGATAGAGGACATAAGGCTTTATCATAATGGGAAGCGAATTATTGGTAGAGAGAAAGGTATGAAAGTAAATGATAACAAAATTCAAACAAAATTTATTGTAACTCTTGTTAATGGTATCAATACACTAAGAGCAACTGCGTTTAGCAAGGATAAAACCGAATCCAATCCTTATGAAATTAAAATAAAAGCAGATATTGCAAAAGTTACATTTGATATGTTCATTGTTGCAGTTGGTATAAATTCATATAAAAACAGCAATTATAAACTTAACTATTGCGTATCTGATGCACAAGCTATGGTGGCAACACTTAGCGAAAAAGGCAAATCAATATTTCGCAATATTCGTTTGCAGACAATATTTGATGAACAGGCAACCCGTACTAACATAGAGTCAGCACTGAAGCGGGTTGAGCAAGAGGCGCGCCCCGAAGATGTTTTTATATTCTATTATTCTGGACACGGTGCGGTGAATGAAGATAGTACGGATTTTTATTTTGTGCTTCACGATGTTACCGATATTTATGGAAGCCATATACTTGAGGAAAAAGGGTTATCTGCAACTCATTTGCGGAACATAAGCCAAAATATCAGAGCAACAAAACAACTGATGATAATAGATTCATGTCAATCTGGCAAGATATTAGAAAGATTCAAAGGCATATCAGAGGAAAAAGCAATTGCGCAGTTAGCAAGAAGTGCAGGAATAACTATTATATGTGCCACACAGTCAGAACAATTCGCGATAGAATACAAAGAAATAAAACATGGATTATTCACTTATGCACTTTTGCAAGGTATGGAAGGCAAAGCAGACGGTTCTCCAAAGGACAATAAAATAACGGTAAATGAATTAAGCGCATACATTCAAGCAATAATTCCAGAATTGACAAAAAAATATCGTGGTAAACTACAATATCCTAATGTTTATATACGAGGACAAGACTTTCCAATAGCTATAAAAAAGTGATTTAAAAGGTTACATTACGCCAACATTTATAATATTCCTAATGTTGGACATAAGTCCAGATATTTCCTAAAAATAAATGGATGATGGTTGATGTTTATTGGTTTATTATTGGTTTATAATATTAAATGTTTGATAGAATTTTTTACAGACATTGCAAAATTTTCTTTTATATTATAGTGATAAAGTTAGATTCTGCAAGAATTCAAAGCTTTTCTCTTGAGAAGAGAGATTTAGAGGGATTTTTTGTAGTAAGTTCAAGTGATATTTATAACTAAGAAATTTAGACTTTTCAAAGATATGAAAGAAATTCAATCAATAGAAATAACAAATAGCGTCGCAAAACTTTGTAAAGATGCAAATTTTGAGCTTGGCGATGACGTTCTGTGTGCGTTGCATAAAGCTATTCAGATTGAGAGATCGCCAATTGCGATAGACGTTCTGAATCAGATCATAGAAAATGCCCACATAGCTAAGGAAGAGCAAGTCCCAATATGCCAAGACTGCGGAGTTGCTGTTCTATTCGTTGAAATCGGTCAAGATGTTCACATAGTCGGCGATGACATAAATTCCGCTATATCAGAAGGCGTCAGAATAGGGTATAAAGAGGGATATCTCAGAAAATCCATCGTCAAACATCCTCTAAAACGGATAAATACTGGCGATAACACTCCACCTGTTGTCCATTATAAGATGGTTTCAGGAGAGAATATCCGCATAATTTTCGCTCCAAAGGGTGCTGGCAGTGAGAATATGAGTGCTATAAAGATGTTGACGCCGTCAGATGGCGTTTCAGGTATCAAGAATTTTGTTGTTGAGTGTGTGAAGAATGCCGGTCCAAATCCTTGTCCGCCTATAATCGTCGGTGTTGGCATCGGAGGGACATTTGAAAAATGTGCGATTATGGCAAAAGAGGCTCTTCTCAGACCCATCGGACAATTTAATCATGATGAGGATACCGAAGCCCTTGAATGTGAGTTACTTAATATAATAAACTCTCTTAATATAGGACCAGGTGGATTCGGTGGACGAACAACCGCACTTGCTGTTCATATTGAAACTTTTCCCTGCCATATTGGTAGTCTGCCTGTCGCTGTCAATATAAATTGCCATGCGTCAAGACATAAAGAGGTAATTCTCTAATAATTTAAAGTTGTTGGGAGCGTGTATGTTTCAGCCCAAAACAGTCAAAATAGGAATAATAGGTTTAGGTGCTGGAAGATGGCATATTGAAAGCTTTCTCGCTATCCCAGAGGCAAAAATCTCTGCGATATGTGATATAGACGA
>DTPJ01000743.1 GCA_011334435.1 Candidatus Poribacteria bacterium
CGAGGCAGGGGCAGGCAATTTTCCCGCACTTTTCGTTAGCCATGACGCTGGAAGCACTGTTACGGTTACAAAAGACGCTGCTATTTCAGGCAAAGTTTCTGCATTCTGCACACCATCTCAATCATATAACAACAATATGGCTAATTGGGGCTTTCCCATTGACAAATATCCCTATATGACATTTGCATGGAAGAAAGATGGCGGGACAGGCATAATGATCCAAATGGCATATAATGGAACATGGGCTTATAGATATTATAGCGGTGTTAATGTCACAAATTGGCCAGGCATTCAGCTTGAAAAGGATATTCCGAAGGATTGGATATTATATACACGAGATCTTACCAAAGATTTCGCAAAAGGTTGGAATCTGACCGGACTCGCCTTGACGCCTTGGGACGGCAAGGGTGGATACTATGATCATATAATGATTCATAGTAAACCAGATGAAGGAAAGATTACCGCAAAGGCTGTAGATGCTAAAAAGAAGCTATCTACGGTTTGGGCTAAAATCAAACAACAATAAGGTTATATCAGGAAAAATTTTTTTCCCTGATTTTAACGAAGGAGGTTTTAAAGTGAAACTATTTTTTGTTGTCGCTGTATTATCTGTTTTATTAATGATTGCCCCTGCATCATTCGCTAAGATAGTCGTTATCTTTGATGAAAACGCCGCTACAGAGGCAAGTGCAGGCAAGTTTGCAGAGGGATTTGTCAGTCACGATGCTGGAAGCACCGTCACAATTTCAACTGCTCAAAAGTTCACCGGAAAGTCTTCTGTATTTTGCACGCCATCTCAGTCATATAATAACAATATGACTGGTTGGAAATTCCCCATCAATGAAACCCCATGGATGACATTTGCATGGAAGAAAGATGGCGGGACAGGCATAATGATTCAGATGGCATATGATGGGACATGGGCTTATAGATATTATAGTGGCGCTAATGTCACAAATTGGCCAGGCATTCAGCTTGAGAAGGAAATTCCAAAAGACTGGAAAGTTTACACTCGCGATCTCACCAAAGATTTCGCAAAAGACTGGAATCTTACTGGTCTAGCGCTTACACCATGGGACGGTAACGGTGGTTATTATGATTATATTATCCTTTCTACCACCGAAGCAGAAGGTAAAACCGTAGTTCAGTCATTGAATAAACTTACCACTACTTGGGGTTTAATGAAACGTTAGTTACTAACTAAATATTTGTTTCAAAAGCCCGTTATGTCTATCTTAGCGGGCTTTTTCTTAGAAATTATGGCAAAAGGAGTGAATGAAATGAAAGTGGTTAATAGGTATTTGCTTTATGCCAGCCTGTTTATCATTGTGTTAATATTGGCTGGACAAAGCTATGCAAGAATTGACATGAAAACTGTTGAAGGTATGTGGTTATTTGATGGCAATACCAAAGATTCCTCTGGCAAAGGTCGTGACGGTAAAATAGAAGGGAAAGTAAATTGGATTGACGGTAAATTTGGAAAGGCTATCTCATTTGATGGATCGGGTTATGTTACAATCCCAGATCACGAAAATCCTACTAAGGCTGTGACCCTCACCGCATGGGCAAAAAGTGCAGGACCAACTTGGAATACTTACGGATGGATCATAGAGAAAAGAGATGCTTTTATAATGCACCCGAATGCGAACTCCAAAAATATGGCTTTTTGTGTTGTTAATGGAGCACCATGGAACCAGCCAAGGACTTGGGATGCAGGAGCGGTTGCACCTGATGGCGATCTTACAGAATGGCATCTATATACCTGCACATTTGATAGCGCCACAGGAAAATGGGTTATATACATAGATGGAGTAGCAAAAAGTAGCATGGATCTTAATAAAGCCGAAATTGCCTTAGATAAAGGTCCAATTCATATCGGCTGGGACGAAGCTGGGGCAGATAGAAAAGGTCAAGGTGCTGTTGATGATGTTGCCATTTTTAACGTCGCTCTTAATGCTAATGATGTTAAAGAACTTATGAAGGGACTTACCCTCGGTATGGCTGTTAATGCCAATGGGAAATTGGCGACTACATGGTCTAATATTAAAATTCAACCTTAATTGAAGGAGGGATGCAGGCTAATATCAGATTATATCAGTATCTGTCTTTGAGAAGCTCTTTAAAATAGTAAAATAGTTTTTTGGAGGAGATAAATAATGAAAGCATCAAGAATTTTTGTGATATGTATTGGTTTAGTAGTTTTTGGACTAATGATAGCAAATCAAAGTTTCGCTAAAATTGACCCTAAAACGCTTGAAGGACTGTGGCTATTTGATGAAGGGAGCGGAACAACTGCAAAAGATTCATCAGGAAAAGGTCTTAATGGCAAAATAACAGGAACTGTAAAATGGGTTGATGGCAAATTCGGTAAAGCGTTGGAATTTGACGGAAAAGCTGGCAGTTATGTTACGATTCCAGATCATAAAAACCCAACCAAAGCCATAACACTTTCAGCATGGGTGAAAAGTGCAACACCTAATTGGAATACTTATGGATGGATACTTGAAAAGAGAGATGCGTTTATCCTTCATCCAAACGGTAATAGCAAAAATGTGGCTTTCTGTGTAGTCAATGGTGCACCTTGGAATCAGCCGAAGAGTTGGGATACAGGGGCTGTCGGTCCCGCTGATATTACCCAATGGCATCTATACACTTGCACGTTTGATAGTGCCACAGGAAAATGGGTTATATATATAGATGGGGCATCAGCAAGTAGCATGGACCTTAACAAGGCAGAGATAGCAGCTGATCCAGGTCCCATTCATATCGGTTGGGATGAAGCAGGGGCAGACAGGTTAGGTCAAGGCACTGTTGATGAAGTTGCCATCTTCAACGTCGCCCTTCCCGCTGATGATGTAAAAAGCCTTATGAATGGACTTGCCAATACCTTGACAGCGGTAAATGCGGTTGGTAAACTATCTACCACATGGGCTGATGTTAAAGTAAAGTAATTAGTTTAGGAGGCACGGGATGCCGTGTCTCCATTTCTTGAGGCTCACCTATTGAGATCAGAACAAAAACTGTTGACACTCAGATCGTTCCTTATAGCGTTAATATTGATACCGCTCAATTGCTATTGGATCATCCAAGTTGAGATCGTTTGGTATTCTGGTCATCCTACCTGTATTTCGTTATTTCAAAACCC
>DTPJ01000070.1 GCA_011334435.1 Candidatus Poribacteria bacterium
AATTTCAAATAAAAATACATAAGAAAACATAATTCACTATGCAGTGTTCTTTTGCATAAAGTAAAAATCAGTACATTAATTGCCCCTTCCCCCTTGCCTTTTCTTTATTTTATATTGGTCAACTTAATTTGAGTTTTTTGGTCAGTTTAATGTGAGAGATAACAATATTGCGTTCCTTTGATGTATAGTTTCGTTGTGTTTGTGGATAACGCTCCGCATAACCGGCTGGCAATGAAGCGCAGCGGAATTGCCAGTCCGAGTTGATTCGATTGTTAGCTGATTGAATTATTTATGCATTTTTCCTTCTCATTGGCCTGCTCAAGTCATACTCACAGTTAAATCTATCGTCGAAAGTAACATCAATTAAAAACTCCAGTTTGCTGACATCATCTTCAATATTGCTCCAATTGGTGACTGAAATTTTTGCATCCTTATTTAGTAAATTATCAATTATTCGGTCAGGCATGTACGGATATCTTTTTTCATACTCTGATCTAATTGTGATAGATGTCCATGATTTTGTTGTAGGATATACTTTTTTCTTTTCGTTCTCTCCGTGTGCTGCTGTAAAATGAGTGCACCCTGTGCTAGGCAAGTTTATAACAAGAATTCCTGATTGCTTATTAACTTTTCCATTATACATGCTGGAATAGATTTCCCAATCAACATGCTTTCTATATTTAGTCTGAAGACCAACAAGAACAATCGTTACAGTCGAATCTTTCAAGTACTCATCACGTATTTTTTGTCGTATTGCCTCGTCATCAAGATTATCAGAAATATCACCTGTATCAACAGAAGCATCAATAAAAATATCATATTGCTCATTTGCTTTTAACAATGCTTCTTTATATGCTTGATCATTAGCATGGTGATAACTAATAAAAACTTTATGTTTAGCCATTGCGATCCTCCAACTCCGTTAAATCTTCTATACCAGCCATATCCGACAGCATCTTAGTATAATATCTTAAGGATTTTTGAAGTTCTAAAAGTTCCTTTCTGAACTCATCTCGTTTTTGAGAATCAGCAAATGCATTTACGAGCATTTTTTTATGCCATTTTGCCGTAAAAGGACGAACTATTTGATTCAAAACCACAATAGCAATTTTTGTAAATTCAATACATTCACGCCCATGTTTTTTTATTATCTCCCGTGTCAAACCAAAAAGTTTATGGATACTTTCCAATGCTGTAGCCTCATCGCCATGCTCCTTTGGTAAAGGCTGTGTCGCATTTCTTGTAAGCAGTTCAATGTATAACTCCCATGCAGCGTCTTTGTCTTTATCTTTGGGATGCCAATCTGCTTCAAGAAATGGAGTCTTTATTTTTAAAGAAGTCATGCCCCATTTTTCTAACCATTCTTGCCATTTCATCGGAAATATCCTCGTTGGTTCTATTTGCAGCAAACGACCTAAATCAGCGGCGGCTATCAGCCGTCCGCTGGATTTTATTGTTGGGTGTTTCTTCGTTTAATTGCTTTTTCAATAATCTCTTTCACAAACCCTGGAATTGTCTGTCCCGATTCTTTGGCGTCTTTTTTCAGTCGTTCATATTGTTCAACTTCTTTGCCCTGCCATATCAAATCAGCACGTCGAACTTGCCGCATAGCAACATGGGAGTAATCTTCCGGGTATGCCCAGTAGCAAGAGAGGCAAATTTCCTTCTTTTTTAGAGTCTGCCAATTTTCACAGTGCTCGCAAGACCATGACTTTGCCCGATTTGCTGAACCCGATAGTAACATGAAATCATCTGGATTCAGTTCGACACCTTCACCATCTCCTCCTACTTCATAAGGGATACGATGGTCTATTTGAAGCTCGCTTTCAACCATGTCTTCAAGATAGATAAAGCATTTACAGCCATACTTCTCAATGAGAAATTCTTTAATCTTTTTAGAGAGTCCTGTACGCCCTGACAGTTTTCTGAATCTCTTCATGGTTACATCTCCAAAACGATATGCTGCAATCTTTCTACCGTCTGAACCTGTTACACGAAAAGTCTCAAGTGGAATACCATGTTCACGGACATCTCGAACTGCTCTTGGTGGATGATTATACCCGTATTTCTCCTTTAGTTCTTCTGTTGTGATATGACCATGCTTTAAAATATGTTCAATAACAGTTTTAGGACGTTTTGCGGTAACAGACCTGCAAAACTCAAGAAATTCTTTTGGGTATTTTTGCGGCATAGCGGCCTCTTGCCTCCATCAAAACAAGTTGTTCAGTCTCGTGTCTTTTGTGAAAATACGGTGAAGCTGCAACTTCTATAGCTAAGCGTGGCGATAAATATAAAGACTCAACAGTGATAGCGTCTCGTTTAAGCAATGTTGCCTGAGATGAGCGTCCAGCTTCCAATTCAATTAAAGTGAGGGAAAGACTCTCTGGCAAACGAGTGCCAAAAGTTTTATTGCCTGTCCGGCCATCATAACTAACAGCATAAAGAATATTACGCGCATTTAACTCTGCTAATGCCATTACAAACTCATCATATACTATTCCGGAAAAATACCGAGAATCCCTATCACCACATACTCCTTGATAAGGGGGGTCCATATAAATAACATCGTCCTCATTTATATTTAATAAAACATCCTTGTAATCAAGAGATGATATTATAGTTTTTCCTTTCAAAAGATGAGAGACACCAAGGATATTTTCTCTCATTGTTTCTGGCCGCGTACCGTGACGTCTTTTGTCAGGACTTTGATTAAAAAGACCTTCAGCATTGTAACGCACAGAACCTTTTACACAACGTGCAAGCAAATAAAGAAATAATCTTGGGTCTCCTGTTCGATTGAAATCTTCTCTGACCCGATAATAATGCTCTATGGGGTCATCATGTTGCTGATTCCATAGTGTTTCATAAAAATCAGCTATTTCAGCAGGATGATTAATGATGAGCCCAAGTAATTCCATAAGAGGCTTATTCAAGTCATTTATCCAATATGAATTAGCTCTGCTTCGCGCGGCACAGGCTATTGAAATAGCAGCAGTCCCCGCAAAAGGTTCTACAAGTCTCGAAAATTTATTAGGAAAATATCGGAGAATAGTTGACGCAAGAACTCTCTTGCTTCCTTGATATTGTATTGGATGTGGAACTTTCATATCATTATGCCGTTATTTCTATTATACACCCAACG
>DTPJ01000554.1 GCA_011334435.1 Candidatus Poribacteria bacterium
ACCATTGAAATCTGATTATATAGGCATGCTTGTTATGATGGCATCAGCATTCTTGGTCACAACAAAAACATTGGAAATTTTGCATCATTAAAATTAGGGACTTTTGGAGACATAATCGTCGTTTTTGCAACAATAGCTTGGGCAACAACCGCTATATCTGCGAGAAAATATCTAAAAGATATGAATGCTGGAGTTATGGTCTTCTATCGCTTTATAATAGCAGGGATCGTATTAACAATATATTCTTTAATTAAATCTTCTTTCCAAATATTAAACATCTATCAGATATTGATAGGCGTAGTTGTTGGTATAGGAACTATATTTTATTACGAAGGTATAAAGCGTTTAAAAGCGATGCAAGTATCATCTCTTGAATTAGCAACGCCGTTTTTCGGTGCATTATTAGGTTTTATCACTCTCGGCGAACGTATAACTATTATGCAGGGATTTGGCATTATAATAATGTTTTCTGGTGTTTATCTTTTGGCGAAAAAGGAATCTATTTCATAGGGGATAGCATAGATAGCTTTGATTGGCATATAGCAAAGGCGGGGACTATGAAAGATGGCTATATTATTGCAATAGATCAAGGAACGACAGGGACAACTATTGTCCTTGTAAATCAGAAGGGGCAAATAGTTTTCAGAAGCTATAAAGAATTAACACAGCATTATCCTAAACCCGGCTGGGTTGAACATGATCCAGAAGAAATATGGCGAGATGTTATATCTACCGCAGAAACATTATTAAGATTGAATCACATCAAAAAGGAACAAATAAAAGCTATTGGCATCACTAATCAAAGGGAAACGACAGTAGTATGGGATAAGCGAACGGGAAAACCTGTTCATAACGCTATTGTGTGGCAGTGCCGACGGACTGCGGATATGTGCGAAAATTTGCGTAATAATGGATTATTTAATTTAATAAGGCAGAAAACGGGACTTGTTATTGACCCATACTTTTCCGCAACTAAATTGGCATGGCTACTTGATAATATTGATGGAGTCAGAGAATTAGCAGAAAAGGGCGACGTGCTTTTCGGCAATATAGATACTTGGCTATTGTGGAAATTAACCAACGGAAAAGTTCATGCAACTGATTATACAAATGCCAGTAGGACAATGCTTTTTAATATCAACACGTTAAAATGGGACGATGATCTTTTATCGGAGATGAAAGTCCCTAAGGCTATGTTGCCAGAAGTGTTGCCGTCCTCTGGTCAGTTTGGCAAAGCAGATTTTGGAAGTAGCTTACTTGATGGAATTCCTATCACAGGTGATGCAGGAGATCAGCAATCAGCGTTATTTGGACAGGCTTGTTTTTATCCCGGAGACGTCAAAAATACCTATGGGACAGGATGTTTTATTATGCTAAATATCGGTGATAAGCCTGTCTTGTCAGATCATGGGCTTTTAACAACTCTTGCATGTAATACAGAAGACCAACCTATGTATGCCCTTGAAGGCAGTGTTTTCATTGCAGGGGCAGCGGTGCAATGGCTCAGAGATGGTTTAAAGATAATCAAAAATGCATCTGAAACAGAAAGTTTAGCAGTTAGCGTTCCTGATACGGGGGGAGTATATATAGTTCCTGCGTTTACGGGGCTTGGCGCTCCTTATTGGGACGCAGACGCAAGAGGGATAATAGTCGGAATAACAAGAGGCACTACACGCGAGCATATCGTCAGAGCAACCCTTGAATCTATCGCATATCAGACTTTTGATGTATTAATGGCGATGCAAAAAGATTATGGAAAAGAGATCAGAAAGTTAAGAGTTGACGGAGGGGCGGTAGAAAACAATTTCTTGATGCAATTTCAAAGCGATCTGCTTAATATTGAGGTTGATCGCCCAGAAGTAACTGATGTAACCGCTTTGGGGTCTGCATTTCTTGCTGGATTATCAGTAGGATTTTGGTCTAACAAATCTGAAATTGAGGAATGCAGAATTACGAACAGGATATTCAAACCGAGTATAACTCCACAGCAAAGGGATAAATTGCTTGATGGTTGGCATAAAGCTATTGGCAAAGCTAGGTATAAACGATTTTAAAGGAGAATAAAATGGATTGGACTTATAAAGATATTGCAAAGATGATAGATCATTCGCTACTTAATCCCAAAATGACAGACTCAGAATTAGAAGAAGGTTGTAAAATAGCGTTAGATTATGATGTAGCAAGTGTTTGCATAAAGCCATATTACGTGAGAAGGGCATCGGAGATATTGAAAGGTTCAGGAGTAAAAACAGGCACTACGATTGGATTTCCACATGGGGGTCATTCTACAGCGATAAAAGTTGCAGAATCACGACAGGCAATATCAGATGGTGCAGAAGAATTAGATATGGTAGTTAATATCGGCAAAGTCTTAAGCTTAGATTGGAAATACGTCACTGATGACATTAGGGCAGTTGTTGAGGTTGGGCATGCAGAAGGTGCTATTGTGAAGGTAATATTTGAAAATTGTTATTTACAGGATAGGCACAAGATAGAACTCTGCGGAATTTGTGGACAGATAGGAGCGGATTTTGTTAAAACTTCAACTGGATACGGAGACGGCGGTGCAACTATTGATGATCTAAAACTTATGCGGAAGTATTCCTTGCCGTCAGTCCAAGTAAAAGCTGCGGGTGGTATAAGGACGTTGGATCAGGTCTTGGAAGTCAGAGCAATCGGCGTAACACGCATTGGTGCAACAAGAACGGTTGACATATTAGAGGAATGCAAAAAAAGGCTTGGTATAAAGTGATAATTATCAACATAAGTTTCAGACATAAGTGCGGAGTGAAATATTATGGGAGAAAAGGTTAAAGGTTAAAGGTTAAAAGTTAAAAGTTAAAGGTTATATGTCGCTCCTGACGAAGCTAAAAGATTTTTTATTTATGTGTTTTCTATAAATATATCACCCCTTCGGGGTTAAAAGTCTTAACTTAATGCGTATGCTTCTAAATATCCCCTTTGAAAAATGGAGACTCTTTGGTTTTCATTTATTGAGATTTCTCTACTCGCTCATCGAGATTTTTCGCTTCGCTCATTGAGATTTTTCGCTTCGCTCAAAATGACATTTATGTGCCAAAATGATATTTATAAAACAACATTTATATGTCACCCTGAACGAAGTGAAGAGTCTCTAATGA
>DTPJ01000048.1 GCA_011334435.1 Candidatus Poribacteria bacterium
GAAAGCAGGGAGCAGGGAGTAGGGGCAGGAATGACTGACGACTGGTCCTTTAGAGACCCAATGGATTTTGCCTTCTAAAAGGATTAGTATTTTCTTTCTCTGATCTACTGGTGACAAATTTATTGTTGACAAACTTATTGTTGACAAACTTTTTCATAGGTGACATTGCTTTACTTAATGAGCATTTTCATATAAACATTTAATTCAAACTTTGATAAATACTGGTTTTGATTAGCATCTTAGAATTACCAGATAAATTATGTTGTATAGACTATATATTAAAGGAAAATCTAACCATAAACCTTCAAATGTCTTTGGCACGGCTATTGCAGTTATGAACTATTATCGGAAATTAAAAGGAAGAATCGGGCAAAAGACAAAAGGCTTGACCTGTGAAAATAGGTTAAGGCAAACCGATATTTTTATCTGTATGGAATACGAATGGCTAATAAAAAAAGAAGATGCCATTTTCGTTGATCTTGGTTTTGGCAGATACCCGACTACTACTATTGAAACATATAAAAGGCTATCTATTATTAATCCAAATATCAAAGTGATTGGAGTTGAAATTGATACTGAAAGACTTTTAGAAGCAAAACGATATGAACAGCGGAATGTTGAATTCAGACTCGGCGGATTTAATCTTCCGCTAAAAAAAGACGAATTTGCGACTATTATCAGATGCTATAATGTATTAAGACAATATCCAGAAGGGGATTTTGAGCCTTCTATCAAGACGCTATGTCATTATATCACAGATGACGGAATAATAATAGAAGGAACTTCCGATCAATACGGCAGATTAACTGCGTTTAATATCTTTGGCAGATCAGGTGATGATATAGTTAAGTATGGACTTGCTTTTGGGACGAATTTTAATTCAGCTTTCTATCCGAGAGATTTTCAAAGCGTTCTGCCTAAAAATTACATCCAACATATAACACCGGGAGAGTGGATATATCAATTCTTTGATGATTGGACTGCGAGTTATTATAGGGCCATGAGTTTAAAAATTCCTTCTGAGAGACAACTATTTTATGAAACCGCGATCATCCTTCATAATGAATATGGATATAATATAGTCAAATCTAAAAGGCTTCTCAGACGTGGATTTCTTATTGTTAAGCAAAATGGAGGGGTTAAAAAATGTTGCTAAAATCTTTATCAATTACAACAATTTTGTTTGTATTGTTTATATCGCCAGTGTTTTCATTTCCACAGATAACATCAAACATAGAGACGGAATTTGGAGTTTACACTCCATATTTAGTTAATGTAGTGCCAAATGTCCAGCCATATACTATTAAAGGTGATCTATCTAATATAACGAATTTGTCATTATTCCAACTCACCGATAATGAAAAGAAACTGCTTGCAAAAAATGGATTTGTCGCATCACCGACGAAATATAAGCAGGTATATGATATATATAACTACTGTCAAAAGGCGAATATCCCAATATTTGTCACAACTGATTCTATGCTACACGTCTATCATATTCTTTATGATTATACACTGCGGATATTGGAGACAAGGAAATTGTGTGATGATCTGGAAAAACTTAATGCGGTAATGCTGAAAAATGCTATATCTCAATATGAGATGGCTACGACACCGTTAGCGAAAACTGCTGCAAAGAAAAATTTAGCCTATTTTGCAGTTGCAAGCGTGCTTTACAATCCCGCAACTGCGATTCCATCACAGGTTAAAGACATCGTTGACGAAGAATTGAAGTTGATTGAAGCACATAAAGGATTTGATCCGTCGCCTATATTCGGATATGAAGAGGATTACAGTCAATATGTGCCAAGAGGTCATTACACCAGAAGCGACAAGTTAAGCAGATATTTTAAGTCTATGATGTGGTATGGACGTATGATGTTCAGAATTACCCCAAGAGAAGGCGTAGAAAAGGGAATTGAGGAGACTTCACAAGCAATTCTTATAATATCTTTGGTCAAAAATAGCAAAATCGGCACAGAGCCTGCCTTAGATGTATGGGATAGGATATATCAACCAACCGCATTTTTCGTTGGAAAATCCGATGATCTTAATATTTATGAATATATGGAGATAATGGAAAAGGTTTATGGAGCAAACTATGCAAGTATAAGTCCTGATAAACTTGCAGATTCAGCGAAAGTTTTGGATTTCATTGAAGAAGCAAAAAAATATCACAGCCCGATGATAAGTTCAACGATAGTCTGGGAAGGCGAAGATATAGGCACAGTGACAAAAGGATTTAGATTTATGGGGCAAAGGTTTATCCCTGATTCATATATGTTCCAACAGTTAGTCCACGATAAAGTATATGGCAGAATGTTCCCTAAGGGATTGGATATATTTGCTATTATGGGATCTGAGCGTGCTTATGAAATTTTGACAAATGTATATAATCAGAATAATTATCCAAATTATGTTAATCAGATTGCAAAAATGCGGGATGCATTCGCTAAGATGGACGAGGAAGTATGGGCACAAAATCTTTATTGGAATTGGCTTTATGTGCTTATGCCTCTTTTAACGGAAAAGGGCACCGGCTATCCGATCTTTATGCAAAATAAGGCATGGTTGGACAAGGATCTGTCAACGGGGCTTGGATCATGGGCAGAATTACGTCATGATACGATATTATACGCTAAACAAAGCTATACGATGAAGACATCTTTACCGCCAACACCTCAGCTTGTCAAGGGCTATGTTGAGCCGAACCCAGAATTATATGCAAGGCTTGCATCTCTGGCGAAATATACAAGAGAAGGTCTTTCAGCCAAGGGGCTTTTGTTACAGGAATTTGCATCAAAATTTAAGCAGTTAGAAGAGCTACTTCTATCATTAAAAGAAATATCAGAGCTTGAACTTACAAATCAGCCTATTAGCAAAGATCAATATGGAATTATCTTAAACATAGGGAAAACGCTTCAATCCATAACGACTTTTCCGCCAGATGTGTCATCAGAGATAGAAAATCAAGAGGACGAGGAGATGGCAATAGTCGCAGATGTCCATACTGATCCGAATGGTTCAGTAGTGCTTGAAGTGGCAGTTGGTTATCCTATGAACATATTTGTTGCTGTGCCTGTTGATGGCGAGCTTAAAATAACACAAGGTGCAATATTCTCTTACTAC